>CAVZNE010000107.1:0-6264 GCA_963776445.1 Terriglobales bacterium | reverse complement strand
CACGCGCAGGCCGCTTTCGCCTGCGTTGGTGATCTCCACAAAGTCCAGAATCCGCGAGTCCTTCACCTTGCGGTAAGGCGACTCGATAAAGCCGTACTCGTTGATGCGCGCAAAGCAGCTCAGTGAGCTGATTAGGCCGATGTTCGGACCTTCCGGCGTTTCAATCGGGCAGATGCGGCCGTAGTGTGTGGGGTGCACGTCGCGGACTTCGAAGCCCGCGCGCTCTCTCGACAGACCGCCAGGTCCGAGAGCCGAGAGACGCCGCTTGTGCGTAATCTCGGAGAGCGGATTGGTCTGATCCATGAACTGCGACAACTGCGAAGATCCGAAGAACTCGCGGATGGCCGCCATCACCGGCTTGGCGTTGATCAGGTCGTGCGGCATGGCCGTCGACAGCTCCTGATACACGCTCATCTTTTCCTTGATGGCGCGCTCCATGCGCACCAGTCCAATGCGGAACTGGTTCTCCATCAGCTCGCCCACCGCGCGCACGCGGCGATTGCCAAGGTGATCGATGTCGTCCACCATGCCGATGTTCTTGCGCAGTTTCAGCAGGTAGCGAATCGTCCCGTAGAAATCTTCCGGCGTCAGGGTACGGCGATCCAGATGCGTGGCATCCTGGTTCTCGTAGAGCTTGATGTTGAACTTCAAGCGGCCCACGCGAGAAAAATCGTACTTGCGCGCGTCGAAGAACATGCCTTCAAACAGCGCGGTAGCCGTATCCAGAGTCGGCGGGTCACCTGGCCGCAGCTTGCGGTAGATTTCGATCAGCGCCTCTTCCGGCTTGTGGATCGAATCGCGCTTCAGCGTGTTGGTAATGATGTTGCCCACGTCGTCGCGCTCCGGGAAGAAGATCTCGAAGCTCTGGGCGCCGCTCGAAAGCACCTTGTGCAGGCGATCGGCGGTCAACTCGAGGTTGGCTTCCACAACCACTTCACCGGTGGACTGGTCCACGATGTCGGCGGCGGTCAACGCTCCGTCCAGCTCGGCGCCTTCCACTTCCACCTTCTCGATGGCGGCGGCGCGCAGAGCCTTCAGCGTGTGCGGCGTGATCTTGCGGCCCGAGTGCGCCAACTCTTCGCCGTTCACCACGATGGCGTGGCCCGGCTTCACTCCCACCAGGTGCGTCTGCGTGCCCGCTACCTGAGGCAGCGCCCACTGCAGCTTGCCGTCCTCGATGAGGATGCGGTCCACGGTATAGAACGTCTTGAGAATTTCTTCGTCCGAACGCAACCCCAGCGCGCGCAGGAAGATGGTGCCCAAAAACTTGCGCTTGCGATCGATACGCACATAGAGCGTGTTCTTCTGGTCGTACTCGAACTCCACCCACGATCCGCGATAGGGGATGATCTTTCCCAGGAAGTAGGTATGATTGTTCGCCGTCTCAAAAAACACGCCAGGCGAGCGGTGCAACTGCGAAACGATCACGCGCTCGGTGCCGTTCACGATGAAGGTGCCGTTCGGCGTCATCAGCGGAATATCGCCGAAAAACACCTCCTGCTCCTTGATGTCGCGAATCGTCTTGTTGCCGGTCTCCGCATCCTTCTCGTAAATCGTCAGGCGCACCGTGACCTTCAGCGGCGCGGAGAAGGTCATGCCCCGCTCCTCGCACTCCTGCTGGTCGTACTTCAACTGCAGGCTGACCGGGTCACCGCACTTGTTACAAAAATCGGGCGTGTTCTTGTTGTACGTTCCGCACTTCTGGCAAAGCACATCGCCGGGAAGGAACGGATCGGTGATCACCATCGCTCCGCAATGCACGCAAGCCGTGCGCAAGTGGTGCAGCCCCTTCAAGTGGCCGCACTTGCACTCCCAGTTGCCGATCGAGAAGTCAACAAAATCCAGTTGCGAAATGCCCCGAAAGTCGGTAATCGGAAAAACCGAGACAAACACCGACTGCAAGCCCGAGTCGTCGCGCTCGTTTGGCAGCTTGTCCATCTGCAGAAAGCGCTCATACGATCGGCGCTGCACTTCGATCAGGTTGGGAATCTGGGTTGCGGTGGGAATCTTTGAAAAATCGAGCCGGCTGCGTATCGCGCGCTTCTCGTTGGGCATGTTCACTCCTGAGGCTCGTCACTCCGGTGCCGGGCCGCCACTGGGGGCCGGTTCCGGGCCAGCGCCCGAGTCTCGGGGCGCCAGCTGATTACGGTAAAAAAATCAAAAATATCCGGACTGGCTAACCTCGAAATCCAGTCCCCACCCATGCGCTCCGGCAAGGTCGTCAGGAAAAAACTATGCGCCCTGCCGTCAGCGCCTCGGGAATTGCCCCGGCCAAGCGTGTTGCGTGAGAGCCGCGTCAAAAGTTCTGCGCGGGCATTGCGGCGCGTCCGGCAAGTGCGCTAGACTGCGCTCAATCGAGAAGAAAAAACGCAACGGTTGGGACCGTAGAAGATTTTTGTGCGCACAAATTAGATATCGCTTAAAAAAAGCTCCACCTACTGCGCCGAGAGACACGAATAGCCCGCGAGGACGCAATGCCTCACGAGCGCGGCCCACTGCCTGTGCTCCCATCCGAATTCACTTGCCCTGCTCTCGCCGATCCCAATGCTCGCTTCTGCCGCGACCCGCCAGCCACTCGACCCTCGTCAACGGCTACCGCGCTTGACCCGGTAAACCTTTGACACTAAGGCACTTAACTATCGCGCGGTGTACGCCGCCAGAATGCTTGGCTCTACCCTGGCCTGCGAACGCATGCGTGCCACTCATCAGTTCTGTGAACGCGCCGCCCAGCCCCGCTCCATCCCTCCCGAAAAAAGGAATGAGCCGGAAAGACGCGCAACGATTATCGTAGCGCGTCCCGGCCGTGCGTGCAAGTAGCGAACTACTTGATTTCGACAGTCGCGATTCCATCGAACTTCTTCTTGATGGTCTCGGCTTCTTCCTTGGTCGCGCCCTCTTTCAACGCCTTGGGGGCGCCGTCAACGAGGTCCTTGGCTTCCTTCAAACCGAGCGAGGTAACTTCGCGTACGGCCTTGATGGTGTTGATCTTGTTGGCGCCGAAGTCCTTGAGAATGACCGAGAACTCGGTCTGCTCCTCGACTGCGGGTGCCGCTGCGCCACCGGCCGCAACCGCAACCGGAGCTGCCGCTGCTGCTGAAACGCCAAGACGCTCTTCCAACTTCTTCACCAGGGCCGCTGCTTCCAGCAAGCTCAGGGCTACAATCTGCTCTTCCAACTGTGCCAAATCCGCCATTGTTTTCTCCAATCAGAACCGTTTTGAATTGATGTTGCCAGCCGCAAATTCAACCGGAAAGTTTCCGAAGCGCCAGACCCGCGCCCTTCCCGCCTGCCTTACAGCCATATCCCGACTTCAGAACTCCGCCCTATCCCGCAAGGGAGAGGCGTCCAGGCCAGCGCTAAGCCGCGCCGGCAAACTTTTCTTTTTCCACGCCCTGGCCCAGCACCACGGCCATGTCGCGGCCGGTGGCGGCGAGCACGGTCGCCAAACGCTGCGCCGGCGCATTGATAAGGAACAGCAGCTTTGCAAACAGCTCTTCCTTGCCCGGCATGGTCGCCAAAGCCTTCACTTCGGCTACCGTCAGCAGACCGCCGTCCACGATGCCCAGCTTGAACTGGAACTCCGCGTTGGTCTCTGCCCACTTGGCAAAAGCCTTGGCCAGAGCCACCGGATCGCCCGACGTAAAGGCTACCGAGTTGACGCCCTTCAGGCCCTTCAACGCGGCTTCAACCTTCGTGCCCTCGCCGGAAATCGCGGCCAGCTTGTTCTTGATCACGCGGTACTTGCCGCCCGCCTCGCGGACTACCTTGCGCAGCGCAAAATCCTGCGCCACGGTCAGCTTGGCAAAAGTGCCGATAATCGCCGTCGTCGAGGTCTCCAGTTCCTTTGCCAGCAACTGGACCTTCTCCGTCTTCTTCACCCTTGAAATCGCCATGTCTTCGCTCCGCTACGACAGAGATCAGGGGTCAGAGATCAGAGATCGGCAAAATGCTCAATCCCTGTACTCGCCGCCCGCTCCCCCCACAAGCCCCCTGCAGGGCTATCGTTAAAACGCTGTTTGCAATCTTCTCGGTCCGGCGCAAACGCCGATCAGATCGAAGAATCAACTGACCCCTGATCTCTGACCCCTGATCTCTGCTTTAGTGCTTGCCGGCCGCGTCGGCAACCGCGGAATCCAGCGGTACGCCGGGGCCCATCGAGCTGCTCAGCGTAATGCTCTTGATGTACTTGCCCTTGGCCGCCGCAGGCTTGCTGCGCACAATCGCGCCAATCACCGTGGTGGTGTTGTCGATCAGCTTTTGCGGATCGAAGCTCAACTTGCCCACCGGCACATGCACCAGGCTGGTCTTGTCGGCGCGGAACTCTACCTTGCCGGCCTTGATCTCTTTGACCGCCGCAGCCACGTCCAGGGTCACGGTTCCGGTCTTGGGATTCGGCATCAGGCCCTTCGGACCCAGAACCTTGCCCAACCGGCCCACCACCTTCATCATGTCCGGCGTCGCGATCAGCGCGTCGAAAGCGGTCCAGTTTTCTTTCTGGATCTTCTCCACCATCTCTTCGCCGCCCACAAAATCGGCGCCGGCTTCGGTGGCTTCCTTCTGGCGATCGCCCGTGCAGATCACGGCTACCGTCTTGGTCTTGCCCAGCCCGTGAGGCAGCACAACCGTGCCGCGCACCATCTGGTCGGCATGGCGCGTATCCACGCCCAAACGCAGGGTCAGGTCGACGGTCTCGTCGAACTTGGCAAACTTTACCTGCTTGAGCAGATCGACTGCCTCAGGCAGTGCATACGCAGGCTTCACGACAGCCGCGCGCGCTTTTGCAATGTTCTTGCTTGCTTTAGTTGGCATTCTTTCCTCGTCTCCCACCGCTTCTGCCTGCCCCGCTTTGCGGGGAGCCCGGAAGGCCGTGCCGTAGAGGCCTGCCTCTCGAACGGGTCCAAAAGCCGTGGTGCTTATGACAGCCCAGGGATTTCCCCGGACGCATCTTTGAATCATAGCCAAACGGTCCCTGAATTGCAAACCGGAACCGGGAGTGACAACAGCGTTCCGCCATTTTAGGCTTTCCCCCTGCCCCCCTTTTGTGTCACACTTGCAACCATGGGAAGCAAAGATAAAGGCAAGAAGGAAGTCAAGAAGGCGCCGAAACCCAAGCCTAAACCAGAACCCGGCCGCAGACGCGAAGGGTTCGCACCGGCTCCGCCGAAGTAGGGTATTTTTCTCGCTCGCCTGCTTTGGCGCGCCACCTAACACACAGGAAAGCCCTCCCCCTGCGGGAGGGCTTTTTTGCGCCGCCAGCCTCCGAGTCTCAGTGATGGTCCGAGTGCCCCACCCTCGCCGCGTTTTTGTTCTTGCGGCTAGGGTGGGCTGGCAGCATGCCCATCTTGCCGCTGTGCTGAAATCGCCCCAACCTCCCGTCCTTCTCCACAATTGAAACGATCCGCCCGTCTAAAGCGTTAGTTTGGAACAAGGTGCTTTGCCTGGAGGCAACCCCCATGCCGTGGAAGTGTGCCGCATCCCCCCTTACCACCGCCGCTCTTCTTGCCGCCGTCATCCTTCTTGCCACCCCAGCCCTGGCCCAGCAAACCGCCCCTGTCCCGCCGCAGTCTGCTCCCGCCGCCGCATCCCTTCTGCCGGCGATTGTTCCCACCGGCCGCCCCTCCATCGGCCTGGCCCTGGAAGGCGGCGGCGCGCTCGGCCTGGCGCACGTCGGCGTCCTGCAATGGTTTGAAGAGCACCACATCCCCGTGGACCGCATTGCCGGCACCAGCATGGGCGCGCTCGTCGGCGGCCTCTACGCCACCGGCGAATCCCCTGCCGAGATGCGCGCCGTAGCCGTCAGCAACGCCTTCCTGGGCGTTTTTACCCTGCAAACCGCCTACACCGACTCCAGCTACCGCCGCCGCGAAGACCGCCACGAAGTCCCTCAGGCCATCACTTTCGGCCTCAAACACGGCCTCGGCCTGCGCAACGCCCTGCTCAGCGACCGCGGCGTCAACGGGTTCCTCCTCACCAACATGCCCGCCTACAACCGGCAAGAGCTCGACTACAACCGCATGCCCATTCCCTTCCGCTGCGTGGCCACCGATCTCACCACCCTGCAGCCGGTCGAGTTTTCCAGCGGCCCCTTGCCCCAGGCCGTCCGCGCCTCCATCTCCATTCCCGGCGTCTTCCCTCCGGTCGAAGATCGCCAGGGCCATTTCCTGGTCGATGGCGGCATCCTCGACAACCTGCCCACCGACGTCCTCAAGCGCGACCTGCACGCCGATATCGTCATCGCCATACACCTTGAAGACGCCGCCATCT
>CAVZNE010000106.1:0-8762 GCA_963776445.1 Terriglobales bacterium | reverse complement strand
TTGCCCCAATACATGCGGTAGTACCCGTGAATCCTGCCGCGCAGCAGCAATTCCGTTTGCGCGGCATTCCATAAATCATCGCACGTTGCGGCGCTTTCCAATTGTTCCCGGTTGTAAAGCGGATCGCGCCGGTCCTTGCGATGGAGGTTCAGGGTGCGGCGCGCCCACTCCGGCAATTCGTCCAGGCTCTCCGGGGCGGCGGCGTGGCGCACGAAGTTGAACGCCAACTCGCGGCGGACGATCAGCTCTTCCAGAAACTCGTCGGCGATCAGCTTGTGCTCGGCGGCGTACTCGCGAACCGCCAGCGCAACCTCGAGCGACGAGATATAGCCCCAATGCAGATACGGGCTGAGCTCCGAAGTGGCGTGCGCCGATGGCTCGTTCTTATCGCGTGCGTAGCGGCGCAGGCGGTGTCGCAGGAAGTTGGCCAGGCGGCGTTTGGCCTGTGCGCGGCCGCCTTCGATGCCGGCCGGCGCAGCCACGGAGTGATCGATCTCGCAGGCGGTCACCAATTTGGCGATGCCGGCGGCGTTCACTTCGGCGGCGAGCGCCGGCGCCGGCTGCGCAAACTCCCGGCGCACGCGGATGGGCGGGATTCTGAATGCTGTTGGACGCGCTTTGCAGGTTGGTAACCTGGCTGGCCATGACGTTACTGGCTGCAGTCAAGCGGTTGACGGATGCGCCGATTGTGCCGCGCTCCTGAGCAACCTGATTGATGGCTCCCGATGCACCTACCAAGGCTGTCAGCGCAGCGGCTGCGCCGGTGGTGGTCGTCAGATTCCCGGTGACGCCGAGTGCGGTGGAAGAAACGGCAGACATGGCGGTCGAGATGGTTGTGTTCGCCGTGCTGGTACCATCGCTGATGAATGCAATGTTGCTCTCTGCGCTCGATGCGGTGCTGCTGGCTGTCTGAGTACCAATTGTTGCCGAGGTTCCGCCAACAGCCAGAGTAGAGTCCCCTGACGTGACGACAAGTTTGCCACCAACAAGACTGGCGCTCGCCCCGGCGACGTTCTGGTTGATCGCCGTGATTGCATCCTGGACTGTGCTGGATGCGGTGGACGTGAAGGTGTACACGTTTGCCGCATTGTTCGTGCTGACGCTGATGGTTTCGCCTGCTCCAAAAGTCGTTCCGGCCGTGAGCGTGCCGACGGAAGAGCTGGACGCGTATGTTTTGCCCTGAGAGAACACATTCTGCCCGTTGAAGTTGGTGTTGGTGCCGATCTGGTCAATTTCAGCCGCGATCGACGAATACTCCGTTTGGAGGGCGGTACCCTGACTGGCGGTAATGCCGCTGTTCGAGCCTTCCGTGGCCAGCGTTACGGCGCGGTTGAGGAGGGTCGTGACCTGAGACAGTGCGCCATCGGCGGTCTGCAACATGCCGATCGCGTTGCTCGCATTCTGCTGCGATTGTGTCAGGGCAGCGATGTTGGCGGTCATTCCGTTGGAGATCGACAAGCCGGCCGCATCGTCCGAACCGGAGTTGATCTTCAGACCAGTTGACAACTGGGTCAGGGTCTTTTGCAGGCTGGATTGCGTGCTAGACAGTGCGTTCTCCGCCGACAGGGAGGAGATGTTATTCAGAATTGAAAGTGCCATGGGGTGTATCTCCTTGTTGTGCCCTTTTGCGCCTGCACTCGGCTCGTTTTGGTGGGCCTGCTTTGAGGCTCCGGCTTGTCGAGAAGGAGGACGTCTTGGACAGCTACTCTATCGGCCATCCCGGAAAATCATTTCAATGCAAATGTCAGCTCAGCATTGTTTCTCAGCGGGAGTCCTTCGGAAGATGCTGGGTGCCCAAGATCCCGATTCCGGGGCCTCGGAAGGCACGAACTCAAGAGACGGAGTCGTGCGATCAGATACCTGGAGTCGCTACAAACAAAGGAAACCCATGGGACAATCGCCAGGCCCTTACACTCCGTCAATCCCCCTCTATCGGGAATGCCAAAGGCTATTGCAGGTAACTGAGCAGGGTTTCAGGCATGGCTTTGGCGGCGGCAGCCAGGACCGCGCTGTTGTCAATTTCGGCATTGGAAAGATTTGTCGCGGCATCTGCAAGGTCGGCTCCTACCAGTGAAGTCTGCGCAGTCGTGAGCGTCAGTTTATCCTGACTAAGATAACTCTCCTGGGAGTTCAACTGACTAATGGTGTTGTCAAAGGGGATGCGTTGCTGTCCGACGGCATTCAACGCGGCGCTTACAGCCGCGGTGGCCGTACCAATATCCGTGGATGTTCCACTCTGGAGGGCAGTGATGAGGCCGGTGAGGGAGGCGATTGCATTTGTCCCCGAGGTGAGCAACTGGCTGCCAGATATATTCGTGGCCACACTCAGGGAATCACCCACCTGCACGCTGTTTACGCTGCTGTTTCCGACGTAGGCGTAGGCGTTTGCGACCTTGGTGTTCGCAACAGCGGTCATGGAACCGAGTGCCTCGTCATCGGACTTGACCACGATGCCGGTCGTACTCGAATTAGTGCCGATGGACAACTGGCCATCCGTATTGATGGTGGCTGCGGTGCCGGCGGAGAGCGTACCCGCTGTGACAGCGCTGCTGATTGCGCCCTGCAACGTAGAGATAGTATCGCCAGCGGCAGCCTTGAACGTCATGGTTTTTCCGGTGGTTGCATCGCTGATGGTTGTGACCGATCCGGCAGTCAGTGCGGTGTTGGAGGCCAGCGGGCTAGCCGCGGATCCTTGCGAGGATGTGTAAGTAGTCGACGCGGCCACGAATGGCGCGGTAGTAGTGGCCGTTCCGCCGAAGACATAAACACCCTGGTAAGAGGTGTTGGCCTCGGATATCACGCTGGAAAGAACACTCTGCACCTGAGTGGCAATCGATTGCTTTGTCGCCGTCACCCCGTCTGAACTGGCGCCCGATACGCCAAGGGTTACGGCGCTGTTCAGGGAAGTCACAATGGAACTGATGGCCGAGTCCGCAGTCTGCATCTGCGGGAGCACAGAACTGACATTGCTTGTGTACTGGTCTACGCTGGCCGACGATGCGAGCGAGGTGACCATATTCGCTGAAGCGGCAGGATCGTCGGAGAGGCTGTTGACCCGCAATCCGGTTGACACCTGCTGTTCCGCGGTCGCAAGATTCTGCTGACTCTGCTGCATGTCGTATTGCATATCGGGAATCATGCTGGTGACGCGCATATTGCTCTTTTCCCGCGGCCGGCAGCCGCGCCCTTGTGGTTTTACTCAGCCGCGGCGGTGCCCATGGCCATCGTCACCGTGAACATCGCTTGAATCGTGCTAACAACTCGAGCAGCGGCCTCGTAGGACTGCTGATATGTGATTAAGTTGGCGGCTTCCTCGTCGACCGACACCCCGGATACAGAACTGAGCTGGTCATTGAGTTGCAGCAGGCTGGCAGTCGTCGCAGTCGACTCGGCGTTTGCGCTGGAGGTCAGGCTGCCTACCTGGTAGACCAGGCTTGCATATGTATCTCCGGGAGTCTCTCCGCTGGGAAGCTCGGTGGTCTGCACGGCGCTCAGATTGGTCAGGTTGCCGTTGCTTCCGGAAGTGCCATCCGAACTGGAAGCGATTAGGGCGGGATCGGTGATGGCCATTTTGATGGAGGCCGCAGACCCGGAAACGGTGGGGGAAACCGTGAATAAATTCTGTCCGGCATCTCCATTTTGATCGTACCCTTTGGCCTGAGCCGCATTCATGGCGGTCGCAAACTGATTGGCGAGCGTGTCCAACTGCGTCAAAAGTCCGGGAATTGTCGTATCGCGCGTCTGAATGGTTCCACCCAGGTCGCCGCCTGTGAGAGAAGACGTGATGTCGTCGCCGCTCTGGTCAAGGACATGCTGCATGCCATCGCTGCCGGTGGAGGTCTGCAACGCGAAGCTCTGGGAGCCAATCACCAGGGGAGTTCCATCACCCGTCGTCAGCGTCTCGCCATTGTCGGTCTGAGTTACGGAGACACTGGTCAGCGCCGATAATTTGAGGACGAGTTGGTCCATCTGATCCTGAACTGTGCCGCCATCCTGCCCGCTCGCCTTCAGTTGGGTCAACTGCGGATTCAAAGCCGCAATCTGCGTGCTGAGCTGGTTGATCTGGCTCACATCCTGAGTCACCTGGGTATTGAGTCCGGCCTGTTGCGTGGTCAAAGTGCTGGAAGCTGTATTGAAGGCCGTGGCCAGATTCTGACCGGCTGTGAGTACCGCCTGTTCTGAAGTGGAACTGGTGGGATTCGTCGAGAGGCTTGAAATACTCGAGAACAGAGCCGACATCTCAGTTCCGATGTCCGTTGTAGAAGTGGTAAAGGTGGGCTCGATAGCCTGCAAAGAAGACAGTTGAGCATTGGCGCCACTCTGGGCCTGGGTTTCCTGCTGGATCTGCGTCTGTAGCAGCTCATCCCGCACGCTCTGGTACCCTTCGAGGACAACACCGTTCCCGAGGCTGGAGGCGCCATCGCTGGTTGACGCCGCCTCCTGAAGAACGGCCACCTCGCGAGCGTACCCGGCCGTGTTCGCGTTGGCGATATTGTTGTTGGTGATCTGCAGGGCGCCTGTAGAGGCGTTCAGCGCCTCTACGGCGATAGACAGGGAAGTGTTTAGAGACATGGATTACATCTCGCAGGACCAGGTCTGATGCTTCAACCTGGGGCCGCGAGCCTCCTGGATTTGTCCTGAGTAGCTTCTGCACAGCAGCGCAAGGAGGGCAATCGACCTGCGGGAGTGCTTGAGCAGTGCTGAATATTGCAGATTCAGTTCGCTGATCGCTTTGCTTGCCGCTCGGATCTTGAACTCAACCGCAGGGTCAATCCCTGAGAGCTTGGGCTGCCTGGAGGAGTGGAATCCTTCGCCGACGGTATTCGCCATGGCCGCCAAGCTGGCACAGAGCATCTCCTGCCTGGCCACACTCTCTTGGAATTTGGGGATTGCATTGCCGGCAATGGCATCCATGGCAGCGGAAATCTCATGCGCCAGTTCCTGCATTTGTTGCAGAAAATTGGCCGCGAGCTGATCCCGTGTCTGGAGCGCTAGGTCGCTCATTTGCAAGCCCTTCTGGCAAGTACACTCTGCACAGGGCCAGGCAAACGATCACTTGCCGCTCCTGCCCACCTACTTGCCGTTGTTGTCGATGATTGCGCCAGCAATTTTCGTTGCATCAAGCTTGTATGTCCCGCTGTTCACGGATTGGCTGAGTGCATCCACCTTGTCCTGACGAACCTCGGGGGTATTCAACGCCTGGCTGGTCAAAGACTGAACCGACAGGCTATCGGAGTGGAACGTCGTCCGGTCTTGTGTCGCACTTTGGGTAGCTGCTGTATCGCTGGTCGAAACTTGCTTCACGCCCTTGTCTGGGGGCAGCAGGTTTGCTAACGAATTGTTCAAGTCAATCTTCATGGGCGTTCTCCTGTCTCAACGTTACAGCTATCGGCATTTTCCTACAAACGTTTCAGCCTGAGTTGTATCAAACAGGAGAGTTGTACTCCTCAACCTTGTTATTCCGTGTGGATAGCGGGAGTTTTCGTTGCATGCGCCGCCCGCGCGTCCTCCGCTTTATGCAGGCTGGTTGAAATCATCTTGGCTATGCCAATCCCTCCAGCGGTGGTCATCGAAGTTCCCAATGCCTGCATGGCGATCCCCGAATATTGATCTTTGCCAGAATCTGCGTCGTCATCCTCTGCTCCAGGCAGCGAGCCAAAGCTCTGCTCCGTCTGCTGTAGCCAACTCCCGAGAAGAATGGACTCGAAATCCTTCGCCGACTTCTCGATCTTGGAATTGTCCTTTTCCGATGAGGATGCCTGATGGAGGAGCTTATCCGCATTGGTGGTGAGCGGCTCGACTACGGCTCCTGCATTACTGCCAAACGATGAAATGCCAGTCATTAGATCACCTCCAGATCGGCCTGCAAGCCGCCTGCAGCCTTGATCGCCTGCAGGATCGATATGACGTCTCGCGAGGTGGCGCCAATGGCATGAAGCCCCCGGATCAACTCATCCACGTTCGCACCTTCTTCCAATTGGATCGATTGTGCCGGCGCATCGGTAACCGTCGTTTTTGTTTCCGTCACCGTCTCCGGTTTGCCATTCGTCATTGGGGCAGGCTGCACAATCACGTGGGTGGTTTGTACATCGATGGTCAAACTGCCATGGATCACAGAAACCGGCGAGAGCCGCACGTCGCCTCCCATCACGATCGTTCCGGTGCGTTCGTTCACAATCACCTTGGCAGGTGGGCGAAAGCGGATGGAAAGATTCTGCACGCGTGCAATTAGGCCGGGAACCGAAGGCACGCCACTGGCGGCAACATCGACGTCGATGCGGCGGCTGTCGAGTGCCGTGGCGACCGTCTTTCCAAACTCCTTGTTAATCACGTCCGCAACGTCGCCTGCCTCAGTGAAGTCAGGGTTTTGCAGCAGCAGTGAGACCGTCTTGAAGCGACTTAAGTCAACCGCGGCGTCACGTTCCACCACCCCGCCTTCGGCAATTCTGCCGACCGTCATATGGTTGACGCTCCTGGAGTTGCCGCTTGCGCCTTCCGAATAGCCGCCGATAACCAACGCTCCTTGCGCCTCGGCATAGACCTGTCCATTAACCGCGCGAAGTCCGGTGAGCAACAGCACGCCACCGGCCAGGCTTTTCGCATCGCCCACCGACGACACGGTCACGTCGATCTTCGTTCCCGGTCGTGCGAACGGCGGCAGCGTCGCTGAAACAAAGACGGCCGCGACATTCTTGACAACCACCACACCGGGCGCGATCTGGACTCCCATGCGCAACAACGAATTAGCCAGCGTCTGCACAGTAAAGTAGGTCTGTTGCGTATCGCCCGTTCGCGCAAGGCCAATCACCAGACCATACCCAACCAGTTGATTGTCGCGCACGCCTTCAATCTGCGTTACGTCGCGCAGCATCACTTTGCGGTCGGCGTCGGAAGCGGACAGGGGGAGAATGGCAAGCAGCCACATTGCAGCAAGCAGGGTCAGAAACTTCGGCCAGGCAGCACACTTCGCCAGCCTCGTTTTACTCGGCTTTCCCATTAGAAGTTCAGAAGCCATAGGACCGCCCTGGTGATGGGATTCGGCTTGCGCACACCGTCTGAAATGATTCCCTTGCCCTTCATTTCGATCTCCAGATTGCTGAGCGCCGTCGAGGCCACGGTATTCCCTGGGCTGATATCGCCGGCCCTGACCATGCCGCGCACGATGATGTCTTCATGCTGGTTGTTCATGAAGATATTGCGCGCTGCTTCAACTACAAGGTTGCCATTTGGAAGCACGGCGATCACTTGCCCTGTAAGACTGGTCGTGAAGGCAGTATTTGATGCCGTCGCTCCCTGTCCCTTCAGCGCCGATGCTGAATTCGCCGCGAGCAGTGGATTGACCTTGGAGGGAGTTCTTCCCATGACGCCCGTGACAGCCGAACTGGTTGAGAAGGTTCGCTCACTGTCGACCGTGCCGGACTGCGCTGCCGATGTCTGCACAGCAACCTGGATGGTGATGGTGTCGTTGACGTAGCGCGCCTTGTAATCGGAAGAGAAGTCACCAAGAGAACTGTCGGCCGACCATAAACTTCCCACGGTGTGCTCCCCGGTTGCTGGAACAAATTGCTGCTGCAGACGCGCGATGTACTCCGCACGCAGGCGATCGGAGGCCTTGGAGTCTGCTTTCTTGCCAGGCAGGCAAAAGGCGAACGTCGAAAAGACCGCGAACAGCGCAAAGACAGCGGTTCGTTTGATCGTGATTCTCTTTGACCGCACCTTAGAAGCTCCTTTTCAGCAGGCTGGCGCCGACTACTTCGGCAACGTACTTCTGCTTGTGGTCGGGACTCGCTACGCGAATCTTTTGTCCAATCACGCCATTTTCAAGACTTACGACGGAGACCCGGATTCGCGCCCGTTGATCGTCCATCACCAGCGTCGCGTAATCACCTGAACGTATCGTAAAATCGCCACTCCGTTTCGGCGCCAGGATCCCGGAAGCAATCGAAGCAGTGGATGAACCGTCTGCATGCTCAACCACTCCTTCGGGCCATTTCACAAGGGCATAGAACGGTAGGCATCTTCCAGGCAAATGGCAGGCCATCCGGATTCGGAAGCGCGTCTCGGCGTGCTCGCCGGCTGACTGATCGCCGAGAGGGTCAACCGACAAGACATCCAGCGCCGGATTTGGCTCCGTGGCGACGACCTTGGCCAGCAAGGACACTTCCTGGTCTGTTGTCCGAATTCCTTTATCGGTGAGAGTCTGAGCAACCTGGCGCACAGTGAGAGCAAAGCGCTGACGCGGCTGAGACTGCCCCCAGCCGCACAGGCTAATGGCCACCATGAACAATGCCGGCTTCCATCTCGCTGTCATTACTTTCCTCGGCCCCCGCATCCTCATGTCAGTCCGGAATCCTACTGAGCAAGTTGGTTCAGTTGCTGCAGCATCTCATCGCCAGCCTTGATAACTCGCGAGTTCGATTCATAGGACCGCTGCGCCAGGATCATGGCGACGAACTGGTTCACGACGCTTACGTTGGACTGCTCCAGCATGCCCTGCTGCAGGGTTCCCAATCCGTCCGAGCTGCCAGGCTTCCCAACGATCGGTTGACCGGAAGCAGCAATACGTTGTGCCACCACTTCTTGGTTCCGTTACGTATTGCTGGAAGGTTTTATCAAAATATACGGCTTACCATTAAAAACATTCCATAAGGTTAATAAGACAAACGAAGGAAGAGCAAAAAAGCTGTTGAAGCGAAGAAAGTAGAGAGGATTCAGTAAGCGGCGAATCAGGGTGTTCAGTAAAAAGCCATCTCGGAATGAAC
>CAVZNE010000105.1:0-5888 GCA_963776445.1 Terriglobales bacterium | reverse complement strand
ATCAAGCTCTACAAGCCGGTGGATGGACAGCCTTATTCCTTCGTCAAGCAGCAATGCATGCATTGCGCCGATCCGGCCTGCGTCGCTTGCTGCATGTTCAAGGCCCTCAAAAAAGAAGCGGGAACGGGCATTGTCACCTGGAATCCAGGCCTCTGCGTTGGCTGCCGATACTGCGAGATTGTCTGCCCCTATCACATTCCCAAGTTTCAATGGCACGGCGTCAATCCCAGGATTGTGAAATGCGAGTTCTGCAAGGATCGCCTGGCCCATGGAAACGATCCCGCCTGCACTTCGGTCTGCCCCACGCAGGCCGTGGTCTTCGGCAAGCGCGCAAATCTCCTGCGGGAAGCCAAGCTGCGCATCGCCGGCAAGCCGCATAAGTACTACCAGGATCGCGTCTTCGGCGAGCACGAAGGAGGCGGCACGCAGGTGCTTTACCTCACCCGCGTGCCCTTTGACAAGCTCGGGTTGCCCGCCCTTGAAAACGAGTCGATCCCGGCAAAATATCTCAAATGGCAGAAGCGCATCTATACCTGCCTGATCGCCCCGGCATTCCTCTATGCCGGCATGCTTGCGGTGCTGCGCAAGAACTGGAAACACCGCGAAGCCGAATCGAAAGAAGAAGAAAAATCCACCGGACTGAGGCCCCAGCTATGAACAAGGTTTGGGAGAGATGCGTTCCTGTCTTCGATACTCCGATCTTTACCCGCTCGTTGTTCGCTCTCTGCGCCATGGGTGCGGTGGGCTGCGTTCTCGCCCTCTATCGCGAGGCGGTGGGCCTGGGCCCGGCTTCGGGCATGAGCGACGCCTACGCCTGGGGGATTTGGAAGACTTTCAACATCATGGTGCTCACCGGCCTGGGCTCGGGAGGCTTCTCCATCGGCATCGCCGCATGGCTCTTTCGCCGCCATCGGCTGCACTCCGTTCTGCGCACTGCCACGCTCACCAGTTTTCTCACCTACGTCTCCGGTTTGATGCTTCTGGGTATCGATGTCGGCCGCCCCTGGAACTTCTTCTGGATCCTCCTCCCCTGGCGTTGGAACATCCACTCCCCCATGCTGGAGATCGCTTTCTGCATGCCGCTCTACACCGCGGTTCCACTGCTGTTTGAGAACATCCCGGCGGGTCTGGACGGCGTATTGCTCCGCTGGCCGGAATGGAAGGGTCTCATCGACAGGGCGGAAGGCCTCATCAAGCGCATCTATCCGCTGATGCTCGGCCTCGCCTTCCTCCTGCCCGCCATGCATCAGTCTTCCCTCGGCGCACTGATGCTGCTGGCCGGCCAACAGGTCCATCCCCTGTGGCAGACGCCATGGCTGCCGCTGCTCTACGTTTGGGCCGCGGCATTCATGGGTTTTGCGTTTGTCGGCTTCGTGTTGCAGGTCTGCCATCTGGTCTGGGACCGGCCTATCGATAACGAGGCGCTCGCCGAGATGAGCCGCATCACCGCCTGGCTCATCCTGGCCTGGCTCGGGTTTCGTCTCCTGGACCTCGCCTTCCGCGGCCACCTGCCGCTGGCCTTCGCCGCAACCGCACCCAGTGTTTTGTTCTGGGTCGAGATGGCGCTCCTGCTCGCGGCCGGCATCATGCTGCTTCGCGCCGGCAAGAGCCAAAACGTCCGGCTCGCCTTTCAGGGAAACATCCTGGCCGCCCTGGGCGGCATGTTGTATCGCTTCGCCCCCACCACTTTGGTCTACCGGAGCGGCAATGCCGCGTTCTATTTTCCATCGGTCATCGAGTTGCTCATCGGCATCGGTTTCGTATCGCTGGCCATTGCCGCCTTCAGCATTCTGGCAAAGATCCTGCCCATCCTGCCCGCGCCTGCAAAACTCTGGTACGCGATGGAGTCGGCGCGCTGGGAAGAGTCCTTCAACCTTCCCGACGAAGCCTGCAGCACGCAGTTTGCCGCAGCGGATTGAGCATAACGGAACAAATACGGTTTGGAGTTTGACCCATGTCGCGACGCATCACCATCGATCCGATTACCAGAATTGAAGGCCACCTGCGCGTCGACGTCGAGGTCGATCACGGCGCAGTTTCCGACGCCTGGGTTTCCTGCACCATGTGGCGCGGCCTTGAAACCATCCTCAAAGGCCGCGACGCGCGCGAGGCCTGGCTCTTCGCCCAGCGCATCTGCGGCGTCTGCACCACCGTGCACGCCATTGCCAGCGTCCGCGCCGTGGAAGATGCCTTGCAACTGAAGATCCCCCGTAACGCGCAGTTCATCCGCAATCTCATGCTGATCAACCATGCGCTGCGCGATCATGCCGTGCACTTTTATCAGCTCTCCGCTTTCGACTGGATCGATGTGCCGCAGATCGCCAAGGCCGATCCCGCGCGCGCTTCCTCGCTTGCCGAGAGCCTCTCATCTTGGAGACATAACTCCCGCAACGAGATGAGAGACGTGCAGGAGAAGGCCGTCCGCATTGTCCGCGGCGGCCAGTTGGGCATTGTCACCAACGGCTATTGGGGACATCCCGAGATGCATCTGCCCCCGGAAGCGGTCCTGCTCCTCTTTTCGCACTACTTGCAGGCATTCGAATTCCAGCGCAAGGCCAGCCAGGTGGTTGCCATCCTGGGCGGCAAAACGCCGCACATTCAAAACCTCACCGTGGGCGGTGTGGCCAACGCCATCGATCTCGATGGAGAGGGCTCGCTGGGCATGGATCGCCTGGAGTCCATCCAGACCCTGATGAACGAAGTGTCGGACTTTACGCACCGCGTCTACTTTGCGGATGCATGCATGCTGGCCGGCCGCTACGCGGAATGGTTTTCGATCGGCAAAGGCAGCGACGCCTATCTGGCTCTGCCCGATCTGCCGCGCGATGGCGGCGACAATCTGTTCGACCTGCCCGGCGGATATATGCCCGCCTCCTCCGGCGCCTTCGGCGACAATGTTCAGCCCTTTTCCGACCGCGCGTTTCGGGAATCGGTCACCGAGGATGTCGGTCACGCATACTATCGCGGCAACCTGCCGTTGCATCCCTGGAAGGGCGAGACCATCCCCGAGCTGACAGCCTTCCAGACGGAAAAGAAATATTCCTGGGTCAAGGCCGCGCGCTATCGCGGCGAGCCGGCCGAAGTTGGCCCCCTCGCGCAGATTCTCATCGGCTACACGCAGGGCCACGCCCTCACCCGCAAGTGGACCGATCTGGCGCTGGGGAAAGTATCGTCCTTGGCGGGACGAAAGATTGGCCTGGACGACCTTCGCTCCACCATGGGGCGTCATCTGGCCCGCGCCATCCGCGCCGCCATGCTCGCCGACCTGGCCCAGGAAAACCTGCGCTTGTTGATCGAGAACATTTCTCAGGGAGATTTGACGACGCACCATCCGCCGGAGTTCGCCAAGGGAGAGATCACCGGCGTTGGAACCCACGAAGCGCCGCGCGGCGCGCTATCGCACTGGGTTGTCATCGATAAGGGAATCATCAAGAACTACCAGGCGGTGGTGCCTTCCACCTGGAACGCCAGCCCCAGGGACTCAAGCGGCAGGCGCGGCCCCTATGAATCCGCCCTGCTCGGCACCAGCATCGCGGATGCCGAGAGGCCGCTGGAAACGCTGAGGACCATCCACTCGTTCGATCCGTGCATGGCATGCGCCTGCCACACCTTCGATCCCTCCGGCAAGAAGCTGGGAACGGCGCACGCGCTATGAAGAAGATCCTGATCGGCGGAATCGGCAATGTGCTGCTGGGCGACGACGGCATCGGGCCGAAGATCGTGCGCATGTTGTCGGCCAGGTATCGCTTCGCCAGCGATGTCGAAGTGGAAGACCTGGGCACTCCAGGGCTCGAACTGGTCGACTATCTCCTGGGAAGAGAAACCGTCGTGCTGGTTGATGCCGTGAAGTGCGATGAAGCGCCCGGCACGATTCTTCTCTACCGCAAGCCGGAGATCCTTCAAGCGCGTGTCCCGGACCGGACCGGAACCCATGCCGCCTCTCTCGTCGATACCCTGCTCACTCTCGAAATGATCGGCGCAGCGCCGGCCCATGTGCTGCTCGTCGGAGTTGTGGGCCAGTCGTATGCTATCGGATGCACACTGAGCCAGCCCGTCCAGAATTCGATCGAGGCTGTGATCGAAACAATCGTTCGCGAGTTGGCCCGCTCGCACATCTGCATCTCACCAGGACCATCTTGTCCGCCCCCCGATATCTGGTGGGAAAGGGAATCCCCAAGCGATTCGCCCTTTGAAAAGCCAACACTCATGAACCCTGGGAATTGAAAGCCTCCCGCTACCTTGGAACCTAAAAACAGGAAGAGATCCTCTCATGCGCGCTTCGCTCTTCATCACCTGCTATAACGACACGCTCTACCCTGAAACGGGCCGCGCCGTGGTCCGCCTTCTCGAGCGGCTGGGCGTCGATCTCGACTTCCACCCCAAACAAACCTGCTGCGGCCAAATGCACGCCAACACCGGCTTCCGCGGCGAGGCCTTCTCCCAGGCCAAGCGCCTGGTCCGCCTCTACCAGGACACGGAGACCATCGTCGTTCCCTCTTCGTCCTGCGTGGCCATGATCCGGGATCAGTACCCCGGCCTGATTGCGGAACTGGGAAACGCCGAGTTGCATCAGCAGTTCACCGCGCTGCTCCCCAGGATCTTTGAGCTGAGCGAGTTCCTCATCGACCGCCTCGGCGTCGAAGATGTGGGCGCTTACTTTCCCCATCGCGTCACCTACCACGCCAGTTGCCACGGGGTGCGCGCTTTGCATCTGGGCGACCGGCCCTTCAAGCTGATGGCCAAGGTGCGCGGCATGGAGCGGATTCCGCTCAACAACCTGGACCGCTGCTGCGGCTTCGGCGGCACTTTCTCCGTCAAGAACGCCGAAGTCTCCTCCGCCATGCTGGCCGTCAAGCTGCAGGACGTCATCGCCACCGGCGCGGAGTACTGCACGGCTCTCGACAACAGTTGCCTCATGCACCTGGGCGGCGCCATGCACCGCGAGTATGTGGGCATGAAGACCATTCACCTGGCCCAGATTCTGGCCAGCACCGAAGATTGCCCGGCGGAGGCAACCCTATGAGCCAAGCTGCTCCTCTTGTAAACCTCGACCCGCGCACCGCGCCGCCTTTCCCGCAGGCTGCCCTGCCCATGCTGCGCAACCCGCAACTGCGCAAGAATGTGGGCCACGCCATCGACGTCATCCAAACCAAGCGCGCCAAGCTGGTTGCGGAAAAAACCGACTGGCAGGAACTGCGCTCGGCGGCCGCGGCCATCCGCACCCACGCGCTTGAAAACCTGGGCGCTTATCTCGAGCAGTTTGAAGCCAACTGCACCGCCGCCGGAGGCACGGTTCACTGGGCCGCCGACGCCGATGAGGCCCGCCGCATCATCCTCGATCTGCTGCGCCAGGAAAACGCCAGCGAGGTCATCAAGATCAAGACCATGACCTCGGCCGAGATTCAGTTGAATCCCTGTCTCGAAGCTGCCGGGGTGCGCACCTACGAAACCGATCTGGCCGAGATCATCCTGCAACTGGGCGAGGGAGAGCCTTCCCACATCGTCGTTCCCGCCCTGCACGTCAATCGCAGCCAGGTCCGCGAGATCTTTGCCCGCACAATGGGCCTCAAGGATCTGTCCGACGACCCGCAGGCCCTGACCAACGCCGCCCGTCATTACCTTCGCCAGAAGTTCCTCACCATCCCCACCGCCATCAGCGGCGCCAACTTCCTGTGCGCTGAAACCGGTTCGGTCTCGGTGGTTGAGTCGGAAGGCAACGGCCGCATGTGCCTCACCCTGCCGCAAACCATGATCACCGTGGCCGGCATCGAGAAGGTCGTGCCCCGCTTCCAGGACCTTGAAGTGATGCTTCAGCTCCTGGCCCGCTCCGCCACCGGCGAACGCATGAACCCTTACACCTCGCTGTGGACCGGCGTCACGCCCGGCGA
>CAVZNE010000104.1:0-15259 GCA_963776445.1 Terriglobales bacterium | reverse complement strand
ATTCTTCTCTCCGACGCACGGTTTTTGCCCGAATTGCGGAAAACCAATGACGCCCTCGATTTCTTCATCTATGCCGCCAGCGCTGCAAACGCCTACAGGGTTCGAAAGGAAACTCCGAGCGCTGGAATTTTGTTGGTTGGCGAATGTCGCGCTTAATATTCTCATACTTTGGGTCGCCTATAAGAACTTCAACGAAGCCCCAGACAACGTCCGGTTCATTACGGGCCTTATTATATTTGTCTCTTGGGGGTGTGTTCTGTCGGGTCTAATCGGGGCAATCGGTTTGTTCAATTTCCAAACTTGGGGTAGGGGTGCGTCTATCGTTGCCGCAATTTTTGCGCTGGTGAACTTGATGGAGTTTCCGGTAGGGACCGCAATCGGAATTTGGACCCTATTAATGCTCCTGAAGGTTCAGAATTCGACCGCATACAAAGAATTATGTAAGGACGCAAGGTGAAATTAGCGAGCCCGGGTGCCCCACCCTCGCCGCGTCTTTGTATTTGCGGCTAGGGTGGGCTAGCACAAACTCCCCCAGCACGCGTTCTTTCCGCCGCTGGCGGAGATTGGCCCCACCGCAGGTGGCACAAACACAAAAAGCAGCCGGGGTTGCCCCCGGCTGTCTTTGGTCAATCGAATCCTGTTGCTGCCCCTGCGGGCCGCGTTGCTACGCCTTGGCGAGAACCAGGGCCTTCAGCCGCGCGTTCAGGCGGCTCTTGTAGCGGGAAACGGTATTCTGGTGGAAAATCCCCTTCTGCACGCTCTTGTCGAGAGCAGAGGTGGTTTCGCGATACTGATCCTGGGCTACCTTGACGTCGCCCTTGGCCAGTGCCTCGCGCATGGTGCGCAGGCTGGTGCGCACGCGGCTGCGGTTGGCGCGGTTTACTTCGGTGCGGGTCACTGTCTGGCGGACACGCTTCAGCGACGATACATGGTTTGCCATTGATCTTCCTTATCTAGTGGTGAAATGCGGGCCAGAATGCAAGCTTGAGCCGCACCCCTCGCAATTTCATAGTCTACGGGAAAGCGCCCGGCGGGTCAATGCGCGGGCGGTTTGGGCGGCAGCCGCAGCCTCGCGCAGCGCGCAGCTGAAATGCCATTGAGCGCGCTCGCACCGCCTCCGCGTACCTATCCAGTACAGCCCTCTCCATAAATCTTTGCTCCGTCGCATTGACTCCTGAGCCCGGGGGCGCTACTCTCTCCCCAGATAACGGATTTGGTCGCCCATGCCAACCCGCGGTTCTGTAACGCAGCCCTGAGCTTAGGCTTGGACCTGTCCTGCGCCCTGAAACTCCGCTCACAACCCAAACCCTCACCTCGCCGGATTCGCAGCGGTGCGCCTTCTTGCCGCGCCGCATCCCTGCTCCATCCACTCCCACAACGCCACCCTGGAGGCTATCGAAACCTTTGAGAATCAATCTGGAGATCACTCCCAACCTTGAGCCCCTGTTCGGGACCCGCGATGAGAATCTCAGGCTGATGGAAGACTCGCTCGGAGTACGCATCGATCTCCGCTCCGACGCCGTGCATGTGCAGGGGCCGGAAGACGGCGTGGCAACGGTCCAGCAGATATTTCAGGACTTCGAAGCGCTGCGCCGCCAGGGCGTCCATCCCCACAACGGGGAACTGAACCAGATGCTGCGCCTGGTCGTCGCCGACCCCGAAATCACCCTCCGCTCTCTGGGCGATGCCGGCAAGCAGCGCTCCACCGGCGTCAAGCGCACCGTCCAGCCGCGCTCCACCAATCAACGCAAGTACATTGAGGCCATCGAGCAGAACGACATGGTCTTCGGCGTCGGCCCCGCCGGCACCGGCAAAACCTATCTTGCCGTAGCCATGGCCGTGGCCGCCTTCAATACCAAAAAGGTGACCCGCATCGTCCTCGTCCGCCCCGCGGTCGAAGCCGGCGAGCGCCTCGGCTTCCTTCCCGGCAGCCTGCAGGAAAAGGTCGACCCTTACCTGCGCCCGCTCTACGACGCCCTCTACGATCTGCTCGAGCCCGAAAAGGTCGACAAGATGCTGGAGAAGAACATCATCGAGGTTGCCCCCCTGGCCTTCATGCGCGGCCGCACCCTCAACGACGCCTTCATCATCATGGACGAGGCCCAGAACACCACCATCGAGCAGATGAAGATGTTCCTCACCCGCATGGGCAACAACTCCAAAGCGGTCATCACCGGCGACATCACCCAGATCGACCTGCCCAATCCGCGCCGCTCCGGCCTGCTCGACGCGATCAATGTGCTCGACGGCGTCGAGGGCATCCACTTCTGCCATTTCGAAGACTGCGACGTGGTGCGCCACGCCCTCGTCCAGCGCATCGTCCGCGCCTACGAGTCCAAAGCGCAGCAGCAGGAACTGCCTCTGGCCCTCGGCGAACCTATCGAGATTCCGCCCCCGGCCGACGAAAAACGCCCTGCCGCACGGTCGCTTCGCGCGCCCAAACCGCAGTGAATCGTCACTTCGCGTAGAATTAAAGATGAATCGGGGCCGCGCTCGTTGCGGCCCTGACAACGATGATCCTTCTTGACCCAGATTTGGACCCTGACCTCGCGCCGGCGGCAACTTCGGCGAAGACGTCCGCCGCGTCCGCCATCCCCCGCAATCGCAGACTGCCAACCGTGCGCACCCTGGCCCGTTTTCTGGCCCTGGCGCAGGCGGCCGTGCGTCTCAAGGGGCAGGTCTCAGTCCTGCTCACCACCGACCCCGCCATTCGCCGCCTCAATCGCCAGTTCCGCGGCAAAAACAAAGCCACCGATGTGCTGTCGTTTCCCGCCGAAGCCGCCTTTCCGGGCATGGCCGCTGCCGCGCAGATTGCCGGCGACCTGGCCATCAGCGTGCCCACGGCCCTGCGCCAGGCCACCGAACAGGGCCACCCCCTCTCGACGGAAGTCAAGGTGCTCATGCTGCACGGCTTGCTGCACCTGGCCGGCTACGATCACGAAATCGACAACGGCAAAATGGCCCGCCGCGAGCTGGTTCTCCGCGCCCGCCTCGGCCTGCCCAAAGGCCTGATCGAGCGCGCCACCGCGCCATCTGCCGCCGGTGCGAGAAAACCGAAATTTAAGGCCGCGCGCCCATGAGCACCCCTGCCGTCCTTGCAGTCCTGCTGCTGCTCGTGGTTGAAACCCTGGCCGCCTACATCTGCCGCGTCTACACCGAGTTCGGCCGCATCCTCACCCGCGAAGAGCAGGAGAATCTCGACGCCTGGGAAGAGCATGTCGAGCCGCAACTGGGCCTCACCCGCGACCACGCCGCCCTCTCCGCCGCCGTCCTGCAGCAGCTTGCCCTGTGTGCCCTTGCACTGGTGTTCTGCACGGTCCTGTTTGAGCGCGGCGCGCAGGTTGTCCAGCCCACCGCCGGCGAAATGGCCCAGGCCGTTCTCAGCCTGGTCTTGGTGGTGGTCTTCTGCAACCAGCTTTTTCCCGCCATGCTCTTCAACCGCACCAGCGGCCGCTGGGCCATCCAGATCATCTGGCCCATCCGCCTGCTGCTCTGGCTCGTTACCCCGGTCACCGTCTTTGTGCGCTTCTTCTTCTCCGTCGCCTCCCTGGCAGAGGAGCAGGCCAGCCCCGAAGAGGAGACTGCCGTCGATGTCGAGGCCCTGCTTGAAGCCGGTGAGGAAGAGGGCATTCTCGAGGAGAGCGATCGCGACCTGGTCCGTTCCGCCGTCGAGTTTGGCGACAAGCTCGTCCGCGAGGTCATGACGCCCCGTCCCCAGGTCTTTGCCGTCCGCGGGTCCATCACGCTTGAAGATTTTCTCAACGAACTCCACGAGCACAACTACTCCCGCGTGCCCGTGTACGAAGGCTCTCTCGACAACATCACCGGCATCGCCTTTGCCCACGACCTGCTGCAAATCACCGACGAAGAGGCCAGCACTCGCACCGTGGCCAGCATGCAGCGCCCCGCGGCCTTCGTGCCCGAGACCAAGCGTGGCTACGAGCTGCTGCGCGAGATGCAGCGCGAAAAACAGCACATGCGCATCGTCATTGACGAGTACGGCGGCATGGCCGGCTTGGTCACCATTGAAGATCTTCTGGAGCAGATCGTCGGCAACATCTGCGACGAGCACGAAGAAGACACCGCCGACGCCGACCCGCGGCAGGAGTCCGGCGGCGCATGGCTGGTTCCCGGCAGCTTTCCCGTCGACCGGCTCGACGATCTGTTCGGCGGCCCCATCGATCTGGGCGAAGACTACGAGGCCACCACCCTGGGCGGCCTGGTCAGCGAAATCGAAGGCCGCATCCCGCTGGCCGGCGAAGTGGTCGTGCTGGAGTCCGCCGGCCTGCGCATTGAAATCCTGGCCTCCACCGACCGCCGCGTGGAGCGCCTCCGCATCCTCCCCCGCCCCGAAGAAGCCACCTCAACCCCAGCCAGTTAGCTCTCCCGTCTCCAAAGCCCATATAGAAAATGAACTGTCGCTGAGAGCTTAGTTAATCAATAGAAAACCTTGACCCGACGGAGAAGCAATCAGAAACGGCATGCAGAATAGAGTTATGCCACAGGGGAAAACGCTCGAGCATGAGCAGGTGCGCCGTCTCGCTATTACCGCGGTATTCTCTGACGATTATTTTTTTGACAGAGTCGCGCTAAAAGGTGGCAACGCATTGGCCATCGCACTTGGCCTCAGTGGCCGCTCTTCTCTTGATCTCGATTTTTCCATCGAAAACGATTTCGAAAATCCCTCCGAAGCGGCGCAGCGCTTGGAGGCTGCGTTGAAGCGCCGATTTGCAAGCGCGGGAGTGGCAGTCATAGATTTTTCTTTCATCCCACGGCCGCTTACGCCCCGAGATGCGGTTCCAAAATGGGGTGGATACCTCGCCGAGTTTAAGCTGCTTGAAGAGGCTGCCTATAAACAAATGAGTGACGATAAGCAGGCCCGTGGGCGAGATTCATTGGTAATTGGTCCAGGTCAGCAGCGAAAATTTACGATTGACTTGAGCAAATTTGAATACACGCAGGGAAACATCGTTCGAGAAATCGACAGTTTCGATGTTCGCGTGTATACACCGGAAATGATTGCCCTTGAAAAGTTAAGGGCAATTTGCCAGCAGATGCGCGAGTATGTTCTGAACCGAACGCCTACAGCCAGAGCAAGAGATTTTTTCGACATTTACCTGATCCATTCGATCACCGGATTCAGAATTGGGCGGCCAGAGAATATGGATCTGCTCCGCCACATTTTTGCTGCCAAAGACGTGCCACTTGAACTCTTGCAGTTGATTGCGGCGCAACGGGAGTATCATCGCCCCGATTGGGACAGTGTTCGCCGTTCGATAAACAAGGACAACCTGAAAGAGTACGATTTCTATTTTGATTTCGTTGTCGACGAAGTTTGACCTTACCCGCGCGAAACGTATCCCTTAGCGAGCTGTTCTAATGCGAAAGGGAAGCGAAGATGACGAAGGCAACGCGGGGACGTTACACGCTGGAGTTCAAGCAGGAGGCGGTGCGGCTAGTCGAGTCGGGCCAGAGCCAGGCATCGGCAGCACGCAGTCTGGGAGTGGTTGAGCAGACCTTGGGCAACTGGGTCAAGGCGCACCGCGCAGGAAGCTTGAAGGGCGCCAGCAGCAGGTCTCTGGTAACCGCCGAGCAGATGGAGATCAGCCGCCTGCGTGCGGAATTGGCGCGCGTGACGATGGAGCGCGACATCCTGGGAAAAGCGACGGCGTACTTCGCGAAGGGCCAGCGATGAAGTACGCCTTTATTCAGCGCCACAAGCTGGTCTGGCCGATCTGTGTGCAGTGCCGGGTGCTGCAGGTGAGCGTCTCTGGCTACCATGAACACCTGGCGCGGCGCGTACATATTGCTCAGCGCCGCCACCTGAGCGATGAAGCACTCTTGGTCCACATCAGCGCAGCCTATGCGGAGAATCGCGGAGCCTACGGTTGGCCGCGCATCTGGCGGCAACTGCGGGCGCAAGGCATTCGCGTGGGCAAGCAGCGGGTGCAGCGCCTGATGCAGAAGCACGGCATTCAAGCTCGCGGCAAACGGAAATTCCGCGTCATCACGACAGACAGTCGGCACGATCTGCCGATAGCACCGAACGTGCTCGATCGCAACTTCACCGTAGCCGCGCCCAATGTGGCGTGGGTGGGTGATTTTACTTATATCGCGACCGACGAAGGCTGGCTGTTTCTTGCTGTGGTGATCGACCTGTTCAGCCGCAAAGTGGTGGGCTGGTCGATGCGGCCCGACATGCAGCGCAATCTGGTGATCGATGCACTGGAGATGGCTTGGTTCGGGCGCAATCCAGGCAAGAACGCAGGGCTGCTTTTTCATAGCGACCGCGGCAGCCAATACGCCAGCGATGATTTCAGCAAGGTACTCAAGGAGCATGGCATTACGCCATCGATGAGCCGCAAGGGCAACTGCTGGGACAACGCCTGCTCGGAGACGTTGTTCAGTTCACTGAAGGTGGAACGACTGCATGGCCAGCGCTTTCAAACGATCCGCGAGGCCAAGGATGAAACCCTGGCGTGGCTGCTCTGGTATAACCGAACACGCATGCACTCGACGCTCGGCTATCGCAGTCCGGCTGAGTTCGAACAACTCTGGCAGCAGGAGCAACTCAAAGCTGCCGCATGAAAAAGGCTGTGGAAGTATGGAAATCGCTGCGCGATTCCCACACTCCCACAGCCTCGACGACGACGGGGATCAATGAACATCCCCCAAAACCGGCCAGTTAAGGGATACGCAATCTGAGGGCAAGGTCAGTTGCCTCATTGGGCGTCATTGAAGACCTCTAGGAATGTAGATACGCCAATTCGGCACATACTCTGGATCCTTGACTCCATACGATAGGTAAAAATCGAATTTGAGCCCTGGTTCCTTCAGCCGCTTGTATTTCGACTCTGGATACCCGGCACGCTCCATATAGAAGCCGATGGCTTGGTGAAACGGATAGATATATTCAAGCTTCCGGAGTGTGGCTATCAGGACTCCCACTGAAACCTTCTCCATTGCGCCACGATAGGCGGCAAGAACCTGCAAGGGTCCACCCGCGTAAGCAGGCCGTACAGCGATATCGATCAGAGTTCGCTCGACGCTGGTAACCCGCAGATTGGCTCCCCCATAATTCATTCCGATCACCTCCAAATTGCCTGTGTTCTTTCCCCATACAATGGCAACCTCGGTTTCGTCGAAACGGTATACGAGACGAGTCTCTCTCTGTTGATTGGCAAAGGCCCGGTCGATGCCAGCCTGAGTTAATCCACCTGAGCCCGATTTGGGGCTTTGCTCCTTGTTTAAATACAGCCGATTGGGAATCTGATCGTTTAAGCCATGAATGGCGACTGCTGTTCCGTGGCAAAGATAAGCATCCTTTTTCAGAGAAAGAGCAACTTCAAACGGGCTAGCCTCTTTCCAAACATACCTGTAAATTGCAGGAATATCGTGATTTACAGGGACAATCTCTTTCTTGCGCAGATCGCTTTTTTCGAGCAGAAACTCTATGAATTTTCGCAGTCCAGTACGACTGCTTAGCCGCCAAAATGCTCTGTTCTGTTCCAGCATTTCGCCAATATCCTCGGCCCCGAACACCCGGCGAGGAGCAGCCTCGAAGGCTTTGAGAATATCGGCTCGAGCAATTTGGAGACGGCTAGTTCTGCCCATGGATCACCTGATCGGTGTAAGGTCTCTTCCATGTGAGGGTAGCATAATCTCGTACTATTAGGTATATATACCTAATAGTACGTAGTAATCTCAGCAGTATTCACAGTCGAAAACATAAATATATCAAGGGTTTACATCTTTAAAGAGACCGCAAATAATGTATTTATGTATGGTATATATACCATACATAAACGACCATATTCTCTTTGCGGCAACGCCACTTGTTCCCATGATCCCAGATTGCGTGATTAGAGCTTCGGCCTTATAAAGCAGCGAACACCACAGATTCGCGGTCCGCTCCTTGTGTAGGAACATCTGCCGGTCTAGAAAACTCCAGATCGAATCACACTAAAAATGGTTTGTTTGATGTGGTATATATACCACATCAAACCTGCACATAATAGGACCTGGATTGAGAAGCAAGTCGCTAATGCATCTTGGCTTCACAATCAAACCGGCCACACAATAAGTACACCCCGCAGAGTATACATATCTAGCGGGATGATCTGCCGGGTGTCCCCAGGTCCAGCGTTTGGGACTTGGGAAAGCATAACTTTCAACTCGCCCGCATTCCCCGCTTCTTCCACGCCTGCCATTCCTCCGCGGTGATCTCCCAGACCTCCGAAGGCAGCCGCCCGCAGACAAAATCCTTCTCTGCCAGCCCCACCAGCCGCATCCCCTGTCTTTCCGAGATGCGCCGCGAAGCCGCATTGGCGGCGGCTTTGGCCACGCGCAGAACCGGAAACCCCAGCGTCTCAAACCAGAAGTCGTTGACCCAGGCGCAGGCCTCCGTCATCAGCCCCTGTCCCTGCCACGGCAGCCCCAGCCAAAAGCCGCGATTGTCTTCCTCGCCCTTCACCAGGCTGACGGTTCCGATCAGTTGCTCCGGCGCGGCGCGCAGCCGCAGGCTCCAGTGCCAGGCCTCGCCTCGCTCCATCTGGGGCAGCGCCACATCCCGGCAAAAGCAGAGAGCGCCGTCCGCCGGGTAAGGCCAGGGCACCCGATTGAGCAGGTAGCGAACAATCTTCCAGTGCGGAAACAGCTCCTGAATCTGGGTTGCATCGGCCAACTCCAGCGGACGCAGCCTCAGCCGTTCGGTCTCCCCTTCGCGAATCATGCGCAGATTGTAGCAACGCGCAAACCGAGAATCCGCGATAATAGAGGGTAGGAGTCTGAAAACCCTTTGAAATCTGGATTTGTTGCCATTCTCGGCCGGCCCAACGCCGGCAAAAGCACGCTGCTCAACGCGCTGACCGGCGAAAAAGTGGCCATTGTCTCGGCCAAGCCGCAGACCACGCGCAACCGCCTCGAAGGCGTTGTGGAAGTCCCTGCGCAAAAAGGCGTGCATCCTGCCGCACAGATCGTCTTTGTGGACACGCCTGGCGTGCACAAGCCCGGTTCAGGCCTCGACCGCCGCATGTTGCAGGAGGTCTACGAGGCTCTGGAGACCCGCGATCTGGTTCTGGTGCTGATGGACGCCACGCGCCGCGTGCAACTGGAACCCGTTGCCGCGCCCGCGGCCGAAGCAGAAGGTGATGCGGATTCCCAGGTCTCAGAGGCGAGACCTGGGGCACCCGAGGTTTCGGCTGCTGCGTCTGCTCCCAGGCACGAGCGCGCCAATTGGGCCAGCGAAGACGAGTTCCTCTTTGGCCTCATCCGCAAGGTGGACTGCCCGGTTTTCCTGGTGCTGACCAAGATCGACCTGGTGCCCAAAGACAACCTGCTGCCGCTGATTGATTCGCTGACCAGGCAGTTCAACTTTGCCCAGATCATCCCCATCAGCGCCCGCAAGCGCGACGGACTGGACATTCTGACCCGCAAGATCGTTGAGGTTCTGCCAGTCGGCGAGCGCTTCTACCCCAAGGACCAGTACACCGACCAGCCGCAGCGCTTCATGGTGGCCGAACTGATCCGCGAGAGCATCCTGGTGGAGACCGGCGAAGAGGTTCCCTACGCTTCCGCCGTGGTCATCGAGCAGTTTGAAGAGCCCGCTCCAGTCCGCCCGCAGAAGAAGGGCGCAGTCCCGGCCAAGACCCCGCTGACCCGCATCGCCGCCGCCATCTACTGCGAGCGCGATGGACAAAAAGCAATTCTGATCGGCAAGGGCGGCTCCAAGTTGAAGGAGATCGGCACCGGCGCGCGCCGTCAGATCGAGTCCCTGCTGGGCACCCGGGTCTATCTGGAACTGCACGTGATCGTCGAGCCCAACTGGCGCGAATCCAAGGCCTTTATCGAGTCGCTGGACTGGCGCAACCAGTTGGAGCGGCTGGCGGAGAACTCAATCACCGAAAAACAAATCGGCGAAGACGAATAGGGCATTTTCACTGGGGCATGGAGATTCCCTCAGGGGCTAAAGCCCGGCTTTTTTGTAGGTCTTGCGGCACGGCTGAAGCCGTGCCCTTTCAAAGCATCCACACTCGCCGCTACAGCGCCAAAATTGCCTCTTTCTGGTCATCGACTGCGATCGGCTTCTGCCCCTTGTAGTCGGAGAAATGCACCACGTTGTCGTAAGCGTCCTTGATCAGATCCTGCAGGGGAATGACGCTGCCGTTGACGCGCTGTTCGTCGAGCAGGTCGAGATCCACGTCGGCAACCACCAACTGTTCCTGGTTGATGGTGCCCTCGGCGGCGATTCCGTCGCGGGCAAAGAAGTAATCCGACGGCGTGAGGATGGCGGCCTGGCCGTAGTTGGTGTCCATGTAAGGAACCAGCGGCAGATTGCCGACGGTGCCGGTCATGGCCACATAGATCTGGTTCTCGATGGCGCGCGCCTGGGCGCAGTAGCGAACCCGGCAGAAGCCTTCGCGGCCGTCGGTGCAGGAGGGGACGAACAGAATCTCCGCGCCGGCCTCGGCCATCACGCGAGCCACCTCGGGAAACTCGACGTCGTAGCAGATCAGGATGGCGATGTTGCCGAAGTCGGTGTGGTAAAGGTAGAGGCCGTGGCCGCGGCTGAGCTGGTAAGGGCCGCTCTCGGTGGGCGTCAGGTGGACCTTCTTCTGGCGGAAGACCTGGCCGTTGGGAGTGAACAGGTGCGCGGCGTTGAAGACCTTGCCCCTCTGGAAGACGGGATGGGTTCCACCGATGATGTAGATGCCCGTCTCCTTGGCCAGGCGGATGAAGAGCTCCTCGTATTGGGGCGCCAGGCGGGCCAGGCGGCGCACGGCCAGGGCCGGCGCCGGCTCATTGATGTAGCTGAGCAACTGCATGGTGAAGAACTCGGGGAAGAGCACGAAGTGTGCCTTGTAGTCCTTGGCGCTGTGGACAAAGAACTCCACCTGGTGCGCGAAGTCGTCGAAGCTGGCGATGGGCCGCAGCAGGTACTGGACGGCGGCGATCCGCACCCGGCGCGGGCGCGGAGTGCCGCGCAAAGCCTCGGCGGAGGCCTGTTCCAGCGCCGCATGTTGCAGACTTGCCTGCAAGCTGACCGAGGAGGTGTACTCCGGATTCAGCCATTCCAGCAAGGTGGCGAACCCGGCGGATTCGGTGTCTTGCATGTAACCGGGAACAACGTCGAGGACCACCAGGCCGTTGCCCAGTTGGAAGGTGAGCGCGGGATCCTTGCGCTTGCCGGCAACCACGTCGGCCACATACTCCTTTGCCGATATTTCATGGGCGACCGAGGAATAGCCGGGAATCCGCCCGCCGGTGAGCAGGCGCTTCAGACCGCGCTCCCGGATCAAATCTTTGCGGGCATCGTAGAGGAGCGTCCCAACGCCCTGTCTGCGCATGTCGGGGTCCACGCCCATGTCGGCGCCGTAAAGCGTCTTGCCCAGTGGATTCTGCGTGTCGAATGTGCCTTGGCCGGTGATCGACGACCAGTTGGCGGACTCGGCGTAGTCGTCCCAATCGATGAGCAGGGAACTGGAGGAACCCACGATCCGGCCGGCCGAATCGGAGACGACCATCTGGCCCTCGGGAAAGACTTCCAGGTGGCGGGCCAACTGGTCGGCCCGCCAGGGCTGCTGGCCGGGAAACGCGCGCTGTTGCAGTTCGATGACGGCCGGAATGTCGTCCAGGGTCATCTGCCGTACGCAGAGAGGATTGATTGCGCCGAACGTTGTATCCATGGGGGACCGTCCTGGGCTTCCTGGAAAGCCACGAATGCCAGTCTACCGATACCCTCTGCAACGGAATGTAACAATCCGCTCAATTTCTTGAGCAAGAGCCGTGCTTGGCGCTGAATGTGCTCCCCGGACGGAGCAAATTCGGTCTCAAGCGCCCCGCACGTGTCCCCGGCCATGGTTCTTCACCATATACATGCGCGTGTCGGCAACGCCGATGACGGCGTGGATGGTGGCTCCATCGCCGGGCGCTGTGGCCAGGCCCACGCTTGCGCTTACCCGCAGATTCAGCCCGTTCTTCATCGCGAAGTGGCTATCCATCAGCGCGCGGTGCAATTCTCTGGTCTGGGCCAGCGCGGCCTCCGGGCCGGTCTCCGGCATGAGAATCACAAACTCGTCGCCGCCGTAGCGGAAGCAATAGTCCTGCTTGCGGCTCAGCTCCTGCAGCCGCTGCCCGGTGCGGGCCAGCAGTTCGCTGCCCACCAGGTGGCCATAGGCGTCGTTCACCAGTTTGAAGTGGTCCAGGTCAAGGAAGGCCAGGCTTACGGGAACGCCGACGGCGCTGAAACGCTCCAACTCGCGGCCCAGCACATCGTAGAGATGGCGCACGTTGAACAGGCCGGTGGTATCGTCTGTAATGGTTAACTGCTGGATGCGGGCTACATCGCGCGCGTTCTCAATTGCGATGGCCGCATGATCGGCCAGAATGTGGAGAAAGGCGATGGTGTAGTCGGTCATTTGCCCGGCGCGCGGGTTGAAGATTTCGATCACCCCGTGAGTGCCCTTGCGCCCGCGCAGCGGCATGGCGATCACCGAGCGCACCTTGCGCGCCGCGCTGGTACGCTCGCGCTCCTTCTGCATGCGCGGGTCGTTGCCCGCATCGGGAACGATCAGCGTTTGGCCGTTCAGGGCCACCCAGCCGGCCACCCCTTCGCCCATCTTGACGCGCAGATCGCGCAGCGCCGACTGCTCTCCGCCGGCGGCGATTGCATAGTAGAGATCCTGGCGCTCCTCGTCCAGCATCAGCAGCGTCCACAGCTCCGCGTCGACGGTCCGCTCCATGTGTTCCAGGATTGTGCGCAGAATGGTATCCAGCTCAAAGCTCGAGGTGAGCGAGCGCGTCAACTGGTGGAAAACCAGCAGATCCTTGAGCGGCATGCGGTTTTCCATTTCGTGCGCCATCTTCTTTATCTCATTTATTAAGCTATTGAGGATTCTGTCACATTAAGACCAGACTGTGCTGCGGAAATGTGCCAAAGCTGCTTTCAGGCAGACTCGTTCGATGATTGCACGCTCCAGCGGCCGTGCGCTCAGCCGCCGATGTGCACCATGGAGCGCGAGGGTTTGAGGAAACCCGGCTCGCCGATGTGGTGGCGCGCTTCCTTGCCCTGGACCGTCTTCAGAATGTAGGCGCGCAGCTCTTCGTCGCTGGCTCCGGAGCGCAAGCGCCCATAGAGGTCGTGTTCCACCTGGGAAAAGAGGCAGGTGCGAATCTTGCCATCGGAGGTGAGCCGCACCCGGCTGCACGCGCCGCAAAAAGCCTGGCTCACCGGCGCAATAATCCCGATCTCGCCCACGCCGTCGGCAAACGTATAGCGCCGCGCCGTCTCGCTGGCCTCGCGCGGCGTCATCTCCACCAGCGGCAGCACGCGGCTCAGGCGCTCCACGATCTCCGCAAGCGGCACCACGATCTCCGGCGTCCACAGGCGTCCTTCTTCCAGTGGCATGAACTCGATGAACCGCACCACCACGTTTTCCTGGCGCGCAAACCGGGCAAAACCCTCAATCTGGTTGTCGTTGAAGCCGCGCAGCAGCACGCAGTTGATCTTGAGCGGCGTGAGCCCGGCCTCGCGTGCGGCGCGAACGCCAGCCAGCACAGCCTGAAAACTGCCGGGAACGCGGGTAATCCGCTCAAAAGTGGGTGCGTCCACGGCGTCCATGCTCACCGTCACCCGGTTCAGCCCGGCGGCCTTCAGCGGCGCGGCCAGCCCGTCCAGCAGGTGGCCGTTGGTGGTCAGCTGCCATCTCCAGCGGCTTGCCGTCCAGCGTACGCAAACCGGCCAGCTCCCGAATCAGTTCCACCAGGCCGCGGCGCAGCAGCGGTTCGCCGCCCGTCAGCCGCACCTTGCTGATGCCCAGGCCGACAAATATCCGGATTAGCCGCAGGTACTCCTGAATGCCAAGCTCGGGATATTGCGCGCCCAGCTCGCCTGTCCGGCAGTAGATGCATTTGTAGTTGCAGCGGTCGGTGATGGAGACGCGCAGATCGTGAATGACCCGCCCGTGGCTGTCGGTCAGCCGCGAATTCTGGGCCATGGAGGTTGAAAGAGTTGGAGAAGCATCGGCCATTGGGAAATTCAGGCTATACCGTTTCACTGTGACTGGAATGTTGGCGCCAGGAATGCTGTATGGGCGAGGAAGCAGGGAACCATCCTCAGTCCAGCCGCGGCGTGCCCTTGCGCAGCACAATCCCAATTGCGCCACAGACCACGATAGCCCCTACGGCGAAGGCGAAATAGTAGGCGATGGGGTGCGCCCAGCCCGGCGAATAGCTCAGGTCCTGGCCCACCCACAGCAGCAGGATGGCGGCGATGACCGCAAATTGTCCGGCAATTACCAGCAGGGTGTGGCCCAGGTCGCGGCGTTTGTCCAGCGCCTCTACCTGGTCGGGCGTCAGGTTGCGCTCTTCGGGGGGAAGAAGGGTATTTGCCATGGCGATCTCCTCGCGAGCCCCGCGGTTGACCTCCGGGCCGCTCACATGTTCGATTCAATCACATGCCGCGCGGACTCCGCCAGTTGAAGGCTACGGTAATCTTTCCGGCCGGGTCTGCCGTGCACAGCTTGGAGACTATCCAAACGAAGTGCCATGAGCAGCGCCTCCGCAAAAAAACTGCCGGCGTCCGTCTCAGAAATTGCTGAGGAGGACGCCGGCAGTTTTGTTTGAAATGAGCTGCAAGGCCGTGAAAAACCGGCCCCTCGGCTCGAACTACGCCTTCATCGCCTGTTCCACGGCAACCGCGACCGCGACCGATGCGCCGACCATGGGGTTGTTGCCCATACCGATCAAGCCCATCATCTCCACGTGCGCAGGCACCGAGGACGACCCGGCAAACTGGGCGTCGGAGTGCATACGGCCCATGGTGTCGGTCATGCCGTACGAAGCCGGACCCGCGCCCATGTTGTCGGGATGCAGCGTTCTGCCCGTGCCGCCGCCGGAAGCGACGGAGAAGAACTTCTTCCCTTCGAGCAGCCGTTCCTTCTTGTAGACGCCCATCACCGGATGCTGGAAGCGCGTCGGGTTGGTCGAGTTGCCGGTAATGGCCACATCGACCTGCTCCAGGTGCATGATGGCCACACCCTCGCGCACATCGTCGGCGCCATAGCAGCGAACCGCCGCGCGCTCGCCCTTGGAATATGCCTTCTCCCGCACGACCTTCAGCTTGCCGGTCGCGTAGTCGAACTCGGTCTGCACATAGGTAAATCCGTTGACGCGCGAGATAATCATCGCCGCGTCCTTGCCCAGGCCGTTCAGAATCACGCGCAATGGAGTCTTGCGCGCGTTGTTGGCCGAGCGGGCCAGG
>CAVZNE010000103.1:0-10426 GCA_963776445.1 Terriglobales bacterium | reverse complement strand
CGCAGCCACAGCCGAAGGGTTGCAGGCCGTGCTTGTGCGGATCGACCACAATGGAGTCGGCCTCGCTGATGGCCGCGTAGGCCCGGCGCGCCGGCTCGCTGAGCGCATCGGGAATCAGCCGGAAGTAGCCGCCGTAGGCTGAATCGACATGCACCCGAAAGCCATATTTCTGCCGCAGCGCCAGCACCTGGTCGAGCGGGTCCACAGCGGCCATGGCCGTGGTGCCTAGCGTAACCACCACCGTGCCCACATCGCCCTTGCGCAGCTCGGCTTCCAGGGCTTCCATGTCCATGCGCGCATGGCTGTCGGCTGGGATGCTTGTGTAATCGAGCTTGAGCACGCCGGAGATGCGCTGGTGCGTGTAGTGCGCCTGCTCGGAACCGACAATCCGCCGGCCGGGAGCCAGTTGCCCGGCCATCCACAGCGCCTCAAGGTTGGCGATGGTGCCGCTGGAGGTGAGATGGCCCAGATATTCCGGCCAGCCGAACATGGTCGCGATGCCGCGCACCGCCTCAATCTCCATTTCGGAGCTGGCCCGGCCGCCGTCGCGCGCGTGGTTGTTGGGGTTGACGGTCATGGCCAGCGCATAGGCGGCGCGCGCCAGGGGATGCGGCGGTTTGAGCATCTGCCCGGCATAGAGAGGGTGGAAATAGGGGTAATTGTCGCCCAGGCGGTGCGCCGTAGCCTCCAGAACCCGCTCGATGGCCGCCGTTTCAACTGGGGATTCAAAGGCGGGCAGGGAGCGGAAGTGCTCCGCAAGCAGCTCGGTAGCGCGGGACAGCAGACTGGGTACGGGATCCTGGGTCATGGCAACCTTTCACCATAGCACAGAGCGGGGGGCAATTCTAAGCCCAATATGGTCAGCAGTTTCCGGAACTGGGAATCCGCGCATGGGATGGGGCGGCATAAATCCTGCGTCCTGATTTGTGAGCAGTGTTACACTATCGCCAGCGTTAGAGCCGAACCGGGCGTGAGCAGCACTCGCCCAACCAAGCAAGATTCTGCCAGTGGTCGCCTCGATTCATCCAGCGCAATTCAATACAGGAAACACGAGCGAAATGGAACAAGGAACAGTGAAGTGGTTTAATGACGCGAAGGGCTTCGGCTTCATCTCGCGTCAGAATGGCGAAGATGTCTTTGTGCATTACTCTGCGATCAATTCAAGTGGTTTCAAGAGTTTGCAGGAAGGTCAGGCAGTGCAGTTCAACGTGGTGAAGGGGCCCAAGGGTTGGCAGGCTGCAGACGTGCAGCCCCTCTAATCCGGTCGGCCGGATTCCGGCAGAATCTAGCTGAAATACACGCGAGGGCTGGGAGCAATCCCAGCCCTCGTGCGTTTTGTACGCATCTTGCTGGGTCGAATACCGTCTGCGATGGGTCTACAGCGCCCAACTGGGAACCTTGCCGAGCATGGCCGCGCCGGAGTAGGCGACGGGGCCATTCCGCTCCGGAACCAGGAAACCGCGCTGCGGGTGAGCCTCGGGACCGGCCTGATTGTAGTGGTGCTTGCGCAGCGTTTTCTCGATTTCGCGCAGCGCCTCGGCCCGCTCCGGCGGCGACTGGCGCTCCCAGAACAACCTGAATCCCTGCCCGCACACGCTGCACCGGGTTTCGGCGCCTTCATTGCTGCTTTTGCACAATACCTGCATCGCTCAACCTCGGACGGCCCACTCTTGACCGTCACAAGGAAAACGTTAGTCCGCAGGTGCAGGCGGTGAACATTCCCTATACCGGGATGTACGCCGGTCCTTGTGTGTAGAGGCCGCTCCCACTCTTGGGGGAGGGGTCGCGGATCAGTTCAGCCGCCAGTAGGCCGCATTCAGGATCGCGGCAAAGCTGACCCAGGCCAGGTAGGGCGTCAGCATCCACACGGTAAGGGGCGCGACCCGGGCAAACAGGAGCGTGGTGGCCGCGATGGACGCCCACAGAAACCCAATCTCAACCAACGAAGCGCCGATGGCATGGTGATGGAAGAAGAGCCAGGACCAGGCGAAGTTCAGTCCCAGTTGCACCAGAAACAAAACCAGCGCCCAGGTGCGCAGAGGCGAAGGAACCGCCTCGCCGACCATCCACGCGGCGATGGCCATGAGGGCATAGAGCAGGGTCCAGACCGGAGCAAAAACCCAGTCGGGCGGGGCGAATGACGGACGGGTGAGCCTCTGGTACCATCCGGGGATCTCGCTGGCCGCCCACTGACTGCTGACGCCCGCCACCGCAAAGCAGAGCGCGACCCAAAACAGCAATGAAATCCAGCGCATGGCGGCTTTCCTTTCTCTTGAGGGGCTCTGTATACACAGATTCGCCGCGCCCCAAAAAGGTTTTCTTTGAATTGCCGGAGTGACAACACAGGCCGCAGAGGAGGGCTGGAGAAAAGAGCAGCCAAAGAAGAAGATGCCGGCCGCGATGACCTCAGAGGGTGAAGTCGCGACCGGCATCGGATGATTGCTTTCTGAGGGTTCCCGGTCGTGCTGAAAAGCTACGACGAGAACTCCAGGAACTACAGTTGTTGACTCGGGGTCGATCTCCCAGCCATTCCGGCAGAACCAGTCTGCCTTGGAGCCGGGTCGTTCGTTGCTGCCTGCTGCTTTGCGAATCCTTGCTGGACCCTTGCCAGCCACGAGAGTGACGATAGCCCACGGGTTTCGCGGCTGGATATTCCCCTTATCGGCCATCCGGGCGATCTTTTGAGGCAGAGAAGCCTTCCCCTCTCAGGGGAGGCTTCCCGGCATGGTGCAAGACGCTTTCTATCGGCTGCTTAATGCGTAGCGGGCTGCGCGGATTGGGCCGGCAACGGGGGCTGAGCAGGAGATTTCTCAAACAGCTCCAGGTTTTCGCCCTTCCACACCATGGAGGAGTGGATGCGGTCGTAGCCGCTGGGATGGTCGAAGAAGATGAACTCTTCCATGCGGCCGGGGCGCATTTTGCGGTACTCGGCCAGGTGAATCGCTGCCTGGGCAAAACCGTCCGGCTGGCGGGCGGCGTTGAGGCCGAACATATCGGCTTCCTTTTCCTGCGTGCGGGTCGCGGTATTCATCACCGGCGTCATCACAAAAAAGAAGACTCCGGCCAGCAGCATGACCAGCGGCAGCACGGCCGGGTCGCTGACGCCCTGAATCTGCCAGCGCGCGCCCCAGCGCTTGAGCGCCCACTGCAAACCCCAGAAGAGGTAAGAGAAGAAAACCACAATCACAATCAGAAGGAACATCAACATCTTGGGAATGTGGTTCATGACGTAATGGCCCATCTCATGGCCCATCACGGCCTGAATCTCCTCAGGCGAGCCGCGGCGCAGCAGGTTGTCGTTGAGCGTGATGCGCATGGTGTTGGCAAAGCCGCTGACGTTGGCGCTCATGCGGGTGGTCTGTTTGCTGGCGTCGATCTGGTACACGTCGTTGGTGGGAATCCCGTTGGCGTGGGCCATGCGCAGAATCGGCACGGTAATTTTGGGATCGTTGAGCCGGGTGACCTTGTTGAAGATAGGCTGCAAATACACCGGCCCGATGGCGATGGTGAGCACCATGAACGCCATGGAGGCGATCGCGCCCCAAATCCACCAGGTGCGGGGCAGCCTGCGCACAATGGCGAAGAGGCCAACCATGGCAATGCCGCCCAGAATGAGGCCCACCATCAGGCTCTTCATCTCATCGCCCATCCAGGGGCCGAAGGTCTGCGTGGCTAGGCCGTACTTGTGTTCGCGCACAAAGTTCTCATAGAACTCCAGCGGAAATCCCAGCACCGAAGTCAGTAACAGATATTGCACCCAATAGAACAGCGTTTGCAGGCCTTTGAAGCGGGTGAGGCGCACGGCCAGGTCGCGCATGCGCGCCGACCACTGAAAGTGGAGCAGCAACAGCGAAACGACCGAAGAGTAAAGAAAGCCCCAGAGGATGAGCCAGTAGCCGCCTTCAAAGTAGGCGTCGGAGCGGGCATTGGCGGCCGGGGGAATCAGCGCCAGATAGGCTTCAGTGGCTGCATCGGCGTTAAAGTGCGGCGAGGGCTGAGCGGCGGCCGGAGGCTTTGTAATGTCGGCCGTGGGCTGAATGGCAGGCTGGGCCTGGGCCAAGCCCAGGCCGAAGACGGCAAGCAGAACGGGGAGCGCAAGGCTCCGCAAACGCCAGTTCATTCGCAAACCTCTTTCTGGAAAAACAGATTTTCGGGGCCCCGCGCTGGAGTTGGCGCAGAATGACGCCACGATAGCAGATTGACCGCCCAAAAGCATCTACGCGCCGGGAGCGCGGATGGTTCCGGGACCCGCGGTATATCCTGAAGTGTTGCCGTGGAACCAGACCCACCCGCGGCCGGAAAATCAGAACGCGCAAACAGGACAACCAAACCTATGAGCATACAGGCCATTGCAGTCACACTACCCGACGGAACCATTCGTGAGGTTCCCGCGGGCACGACGCCTCTCGACATTGCCAACTCGATTTCGCCGCGGCTGGCCGCAGCTTCCGTTGTGGCTCGGCTGACGCCGGTCACCGAAACTACGCAGGAAGCGACACCGCACGACGAGGAGCCGGCAGAGGCAGCGATGTATGCCGCTGGAGACAGCGCCGCGCCAAGACTGGTGGACCTGTCCACTCCGCTGACCGCGGACACCAAGCTGGAGCTGATTACGGAGAAGGACCCGGAGGCGCTGAAGGTGGTGCGCCACTCGGCCGCGCACGTGCTGGCCACGGCGGTTCTGGAGCTGTTTCCGGAGACCAAGCTGGGCCACGGCCCGGCCACCGATTCGGGATTCTTCTACGATTTTTATCGCGAGAAGCCTTTCACGCCCGAGGACCTGGTGCTGATTGAGGCCCGGATGGCCGAGGTGATTGCGCGCGACGAGCACTTTACCCACGAATTCGCTCCAAGAGATAAGAGCCTGGAAGGCTTTGAGCGCGACGGCGACTTCATGAAGACGCACTTCGTGACCAAGTTCACCGTGCCCGGCGACGAAGTGAGCTTTTACCGGAACGGCAAGTTCATGGACTTTTGCCGCGGGCCGCACGTGCCTTCGACAGGCCGCGTGAAGGCCGTGAAGCTGACCGCGCTTGCCGGCGCTTACTGGCTGGGCGACGAAAAGAATCCGCAGTTGCAGCGCATCCATGGCACCGCCTTCTTCAGCAAAAAGGACCTGGACGCGCACTTTGCCCGCCTGGAAGAGCTGGCCAAGCGCGACCATCGCCTGCTGGGCAAGCAGTTGGACCTGTTCAGCATTCAGGAACTGGCCGGTCCGGGACTGATCTTCTGGCATCCCAAGGGCGCCATGATCCGCAAGATCATGGAAGACTGGATGCGCGAAGAGTGCCTGCGCCGCGGCTATTCGCTGGTCTATACGCCGCACGTGGCCAAGGTGAACCTGTGGCAGACTTCGGGCCACGAGGGCTTTTACGCGGCCAACATGTTTACGCCCATGGAACTGGACGACGGCAACTATCGCATGAAGCCGATGAACTGCCCGTTCCACATTCTCATCTACAAGAACTCGCCCAAGAGCTACCGCGATTTGCCGGTGCGACTGGCCGAACTGGGCAACGTGTACCGCTATGAGCGCTCGGGCACCATGCATGGACTGCTGCGCGTTCGGGGCTTTACCCAGGACGATGCGCACATCTTCTGCATGCCCAGCCAGATTGAGGACGAAGTGGTGGCTTGCATCGACTTTGCGGAGTCGGTGCTGACGACCTTCGGCTTCAAGGAGTTCAAGGTGGAGCTTTCTACCTGGGACCCCAACGATCGCGCCCACTATGCCGGTTCGGAAGAGAACTGGACGCTGGCCGTGAACGGGTTGAAGCATGCGCTGGATCGCAAGGGCATCGCCTACAAGACCATCCCCGGCGAAGCGGCCTTCTACGGCCCCAAGATCGACGTGAAGCTGGTCGATGTGCTGGGCCGTTTGTGGCAGCTTTCGACCGTGCAGTTCGATTTCAACCTGCCGGCGCGCTTTGAGATGGAGTACGTGGGCGAGGACGGCGAGAAGCATCAGCCGGTCATGGTGCACCGCGCGCTGTTCGGCTCGGTGGAGCGCTTCTTCGGCGTGCTGATCGAGCACTATGCAGGAGCTTTCCCGCTATGGCTGGCGCCGGTGCAGGTGGGCCTGGTGCCCATCAGCGAGCGGCACCACGACTACGCACGCAAGGTGGAGAAAGAACTGAAGGCCGCCGGACTGCGCGTGGAGATCGACGACCGCAACGAGAAGATGAACGGCAAGATTCGCGACTTTGCCAACCAGAAGACGCCTTACATTCTGGTCTTCGGCGACAAGGAGCAGGAGGCAGGCGCAGTCAGCGTTCGCACCCGCGCCAAGGGCGACCAGGGCTCCATGCCGCTGGCCGACTTCATCGCCAAGGCCAAAACACTGGTGGAAACGCAGTCGATGGAGCTGTAGAGAAAGCGCACCGCAAGCAAGAAAAGGCCCGCCAGTAGAGAGCACCTCTACTGGCGGGCCTTTTTTTAGAACAACAAATGCGTGATTAGGCCCGGCGTTTATCTGAAGCGAATCTTGTCCACGCGCGACGCTTCCATCTGTCCGCCCTGGCGCAGAATGTCGCGTACGTACTCGGCGTTGCGCAGACCCACCAACGTGATGGGCGGCTTGACGATCTCAAGATTCGAGACGTTGAACAAGCGCAACAGCAGCGGCTTCACGATCAAGGCATCGCCCAACTGGTGCAGCTCGTAGGGCCGGTTGACCGAGTGCAGCGACCCTTCTTCGACGATCAGCCGCTGGCTTGAGGCGCTGTATTTGGTCGTCATCAGCTTCAGGATGTAGGCCAGAAACAGCACCGTAAACAGCGCGCCGAAGCTGAGTTTGATCAAGCTCAGGATATGGCCCAAATCGTTGCCGGGCACGGGGCGCGGCGCATCCGCCTCGGACGGCGCATCCGTTGTTGCATCGGGCGCTGGTGTGTCGGTCGAGGCCGCATCGGCAGCTGGCTCGGCGGCATGACGCCCGCCTCTGGGTTTGCGGCCGGCTCTGTGCGACGGCTCGGATACGCGGCTTTCGGCCGTGGCGTGAATGCCGATGCTCTCCAGAGCCCCTTGCGCGTACGGATTCTGCCTGACATAATTCCGCGCCATCGAGCAGGCGATGAGCACAATCGCCATCAGAATTGCGTACTTGAGAAAGCGCGGCACAAGCAGAACCAGCGAGGGCGTCTCCTGCCAGATCATTTCTTCGTCGGTGCTCTGACGGATGTATTCCGCGCGCCCGGTGATGACGTTGTCGCCAATATCGCCGAGCACGCCGGTGCCTGCCTGGACAGGGATGGTCGCAGGCTTCTGCTGGATGGTGCGGGGAAAGCTGGATGATGGCTGCATATGACCGGATGGTGGCGGCAGCTGTTTCGAGTCGTCGGAAGACGGCGTCAAAAGTTCCTCCTTCAACCGGCACGCAGCACCGGCTCAGAAGGTCCCGTGCGCGTCCGGAAGCGTGGACAATGGTCCAGTATCGATTATAGGCGCGGGGCAGTTGGGCCGGGTTCGCGGCTGAGACGGCAGGATGAGGGGCCCGCGGGATGGCGACGCGTAGACTCTGGTATCTTTCCAATCATCAGGTGACTCATTCCATGCGCCGTACGATCCCTTCGCCGATCCCCTCCATCCCTGTCTTTTTGCGTAGCCGCAGCTTTGCGATGGTTTCAATGGCTGCCTGTTTTTGCTGCCTTTTATCCGCGACGGCGCAGGAAAAGCCCGTAACCCAGCTCGTGAAGGAACAGCCCGCGGCAGCGATCCCGGCAGCCGCGGCAAAAGCTCAGGACTTTTCCAAGGAAGGGTTGGTGCTGGAGCAGGTTCACACCGCGTTCCGCATGGAGGCCGATGGCACCGGCACACGCCAGATCACGGGCCGCACCCGCATCCTGGCCGACTCTGGCGTGAAAGAGATGGCGGTGCTGACCTTCACCTATACGGCATCGAACCAGCAGGTGGACATTGGCTACGTGCGTGTCGTGAAGCCCGATGGCACGGTGGTGGTGACACCCGGCTACAACGTGCAGGACATGCCTGCCGATGTAAGCCGCTCCGCGCCCATGTACTCCGACATTCACGAGAAGCATGTGGCGGTGAAGGGGCTGGCCGTGGGCGACACGCTTGAAACCCAGGTCACAATCCGCACGCTCAAGCCGGAGGTGCCCGGACAGTTCTGGTTCCAATACTCCTTTGAGAAGAACCTGATCATCCTCGACGAGCAGCTTGACCTGGACGTGCCCGCCGACAAGGCTGTCACGGTGGCCAGCGCCGACGTGCAGCCAACCGTAACCACCAGCGGCGGACGCAAACTGTACCACTGGGCCAGTTCGAACCTGGCGCGGCCCGACCCCGACGCCCCGCCAGAGTCCGTCAAGCGCTGGAAGCCGTCGGTGCAGGTAACCACCTTTAGCAGTTGGGCGCAGGTGGGCGCATGGTATGAATCGCTGCAAAAGGAACCACTGGCCGTGACGCCGGCGATTCAAGCCAAGGCCGCCGCGCTGACCAGGGGACTGACCACGGACGAAGACAAGGTTCGGGCCATTTTTAATGAAGTGGCGCTGCACATCCACTATGTGGGCCTGGAGTTCGGCATTGGCCGCTACCAGCCGCACCCGGCCGACGATGTGCTCTCAAACGAATACGGCGACTGCAAGGACAAGCACACGCTGCTGGCAGCGCTGCTGAAAGCGGCAGGCATTGAGGCGTGGCCAGTGCTGATCTCAAGCAGTCGCGAATTGGACCCGGCAACGCCTTCGCCCGCGCAGTTCGACCACGTGATTACGCTGGTTCCGCTGGCAGGCAAGGTGCTGTGGATGGATTCCACCGAGGAAGTAGCGCCGGTGAACATCCTGATGGCCACCCTGCGCGACAAGCAGGCCCTGGCGGTTCCCAAAGACAAGCCGGCCTACCTGGAGCGCACGCCTGCCGATCTGCCTTCGCCGCGCACCATCCGCATCCAGGTGGAGGGCAAGCTCACTGATCAGGGCCAGTTCAGCGGGCATATCGCCGAGTCTTCGGATGGAGACGTCGGCATGTTGTTTCGCGCCGGCTTCCGCCAGGTTCCGCAGTCCCAATGGAAGGTGTTGATGCAGGGAATTGCAGGGTCTGAGGGTTACGGCGGTGAGGTCTCCAATCCCCTGGTCTCGGAAGTGGAGCAGATCAATCAGCCCTTCAATTTCTCGTTCGATTACACGCGAGAGAAATATAACCAGTGGAACGATCACGACAACTCGCACTGGATTGGCCCGGCCGTGCCGCCGATGGGCGGGGAGCTGGCTCCCGGCGTAAAGGAAAAGAAGCCCGCCGACGATCCGGATTTGGGCGCCACCGGCAAGACTGTTTACCTGAGCAGCATGCAACTGCCCAAGGGCTGGACCATGACTGCGCCCAGGGACGTCGATCTGAAGGAAGACTGGCTCGAATACCACGCCAAATACAGCTTCAAGGATGGAACCTTCACGGCGGAGCGGGTAGCTGTTGTGAAGAAAACGAAGGTTCCTCTGGATCAATGGGAGAAGTATCTGGCCTTTCGCCGCGCCATGTTCGAGGACTGGAACCACCAGACGCTGCTTGAGCCGCCCGCCTCGCAAAACTGGAGCAACCGGGTCGCAGCGGCAGGATTGCCGCAGATCGTGCAGAGCGTCGGCCGCGGCAGCTTGACGAATGAAATGAAGGCGGAACTGCTCAATGCCGCACAGCCCTTGCGCGAGGCCACGGCAATTCTTGAAGCGGTTTCAGCAAGAGCCATCTGCAAGCCATGGTGCAAAAGCCGGGCGCCTACAACCGTCGCAGCGACGCGCGCGAGCCGCCGCAGTTCGCCCTGTACGACGTGATGACCGGAAAGACCGGCCCGGGAAAGATGCCGCCCTAGTCAGACTTCCGACCACCTGCAAGCGGGCCGAGAAACCCGATCTGGATGCCGTCATTGTGTTGGCCGCCGGACAGGCCGGGTTCGAGCTGGTGGGGCCAGGCGAGAAAGTGCGGCCGCTCAACCTGGCGACCAAGCCGTACGATGTGCTGTCGTTGCAGCAGGTTCAGGTGGGTAGCCGGGTGGTGTTTTCACTGGTGGCCGACCGTCCGGAAAAGGGCAACATGGAAGAGGCCGGGCGATTTCGCGCAGGCGTTCTTCAGCCTCGAACCAGCGAGCGGCAAGGTGACTGCGTTGGGCGAGATTTCCCTGCCCGACAAGCATCCCTGCCCGTGGTCCGCCGGTGGAAACAAGATTGCGGTGCTGCGCAAGGCAGCCGACGGGGGCCATGAAATCGCGATCTACTCACGCTAGCAAATCTCAGATCGCTTCAGCGAGGAGCCGTGCTGCCTCCTTGGCCGAGCGCAACGAGCAATCTTCGATGGCCAGGCCGCCGAAGTAATTGCCAGTGATGTAGAGGCCGGTTCCAGGCAGGCGACGGTCGATCTCTTCCGCGATTGCTGCGTGTCCGAGAGAAGCAATACGATGGTTCGAAGAAGATGCAAA
>CAVZNE010000102.1:0-6825 GCA_963776445.1 Terriglobales bacterium | reverse complement strand
CCGCGCACGCTTCTTCAAGCTATCCAGTGGATACAGTTTTTCCAACTCGCTGAGCGGATTATCGCGCACGGCAATGGGTACGGGCGGTTGGACCAGTTGCTGGCAGAGTTCTACCGCAGCGATCTGGCCGCTGGACGCATGAGCCGCGAACAGGCGCGTGGATGGATTGCGGAGCTGTTTCTCAAGTATGGCGGCAATTACTTCTCCGTGGGCGGCCGGGACCGGCAAGGCATGGATGCAACCAACGAGTTGAGCCGCGTAATCCTCGAAGCCTATGACTTGAACGGCGGAGACAATAACCTGGGTGTGATGTGGCACAGAGACATCGACCCGGAGTTTTTCAACTATGCCTGCGGCGTGCTGGGCCGCCGCGGAACGGGTACGCCGGTCCTGATTAGTTACGACGTGTTGCGAGACAGCGAACTGCGCAGTGGTATCAGCGAAGAGCACGCCTGGGATGTGGCTTATTCCGGGTGTCAGTGGTTTTGTGTGGTGGGCCGCGAGTACAACGATCAGGATCTGAACTCGCTGGTGCTTTTGCAGCCCATGCAGCGCGCGATTCACCGGGCAATCGAAGAAGGCGCGGAGGATTTCGACACGCTCTTCGGCCTGTTCAGCACTGAAACGCTGGCCACCGCCAAGGCGTTGCGGGACTTCAAGAACACTACCTATATGTGGCAGAGTCGCGTGTGGCCGGAGATGGTGACTTCACTCTGCATGCACAACACGATCGAGCGCGGGCGCGATTGTACCGACGCCGGAGCGGTGGATTACAACCTGACATCCGTCAATGTTCTGGGCGTGCCCAACGTCTCGGATTCGCTGTATGCGATCAAGCGGCTGGTCTTCGAGGAGCGCCGTTATACGCTTGCCGAGTTGGAGCGGGCGGTCAAATCGGATTGGGCCGGCAGGGAGCCGATGCGCCGCGAGTTTCTGAACGTTGAGAAGTTCGGCAACGATCTGGCCAGCCCGGATGCGATGCTGGTGCGTGTAGCCGATATGGTGCGCGAACACCTGGAGTCGTTGCGCCAAAACAAGGGCGGGAACTTCCGCGCGTCTCTGTTTCAATACATGGGGCACACCTATGCGGGGCCTATGCTGGGCGCAACTCCGGACGGGCGTCATGCCGCGGAACCCCTGGCCCACGGCATGAATCCCATGCACGGACGCAACACCAAGGGACTGACGGCTACCGCCAACTCCTTTTGCAAAATTGATTTCCGCAAGTTCCAGGGCGGATCGTTTCAGATAGAACTGGAGCCGTCCTATTTCCCGGAGGGAGTTCGCCGCGCCGATCTGGTGGAGATGTTTGCCCGCACGTTCTTCAAGCTGGGCGGGGTACAGATCAATCTCAATATCATCGCCATGGAGCAACTGAAGCAAGCGATGGAGCACCCGGAGCTGCCTGAAAATCAGGCGATTGTTGTCAAGGTTACGGGTTATTCCTCGCACTTCCTTATCATGGACCGAAAGTTCCAGGAAGAATTCATCCAGCGTGTCAACTACCCGGCGCTCTGAGACGGCCACAAGGTGCTTGCTTTGGACTCCCGGTGTTATGCCCAGGTCTTCGATATTCACCGCAACTCGACGCATGACGGGCCGGGGATTCGCACTACCGTGTTTCTGAGCGGGTGCCCGCTGCGATGCCGCTGGTGCCACAATCCGGAAAGCCAGCAATCGACTCCCGGAGTGTGGTGGTTTGGCCAGAACTGCATCGGCTGCCAAAGCTGCGTTATAGCGTGCAGGCAGCAGGCGCTGACGGCCGGTGATGAGGGAATCGTCATTGACCGCACCCTCTGCACCGGCTGCCAGGCTTGTACGGAAGCATGCCCCGCCAGAGCCATGCAACCCCTTGGTGTTCGCCGGGAAGTTGGCGACCTACTCGCCGAAGTGCAGTCGGATCGCGTGTGGTACGAGGCCAGCGGGGGCGGTGTCACTTTGTCCGGAGGCGAGCCTTGCAACCAGCCTGAGTTTGCGTCGGAATTTCTCGCACGCTGTCAGAAACTGGGACTGCATACGGCGCTGGATACCTGCGGCCAGGTTTCTTCGCCGGTGTTTTCAGGGCTCCTGGATCACGCGGACCTGGTCCTGTATGACCTCAAGCACTCGGACGAAGCAGCTCACCGCGAGTTGACCGGCGCCGGTCTGGACATGATTCACGCCAATCTGCGCGAGGCCGCACGGCGGGCGCGCAAGGGGGGCTTGAAGCTATGGGTGCGCACCCCTCTTGTTCCAGGCGCTGCGGCTGAACCGGCGGTATTGACCGGGATCGGCCAGTTCCTGCGTGACGAGCTGCGTGGAGCCGTCGATCGCTGGGAACTCTGCGCTTTCAATCCGTCCTGCGCGAATAAGTACCTGCGGCTGGGGATGCAGTGGAATTACGTGGGGGTTGGCCTGCTGACCGAAGTTGAGACCTCTGCCTTGCTAGCGTTGGCTCGGAACTCCTGTGGTCAAAGCGGCCTTGTCCATCTTCAGGGAATTCGGCGTGGCGCGTCCCGTCCCGGATGAGTTTACCCCTCGACTACCGCGCATCATTTCAAATCTCGACCTGACGCTATGCCGGAGCGGCAACCTGCAAGAAGAATCCAGTGAACTCCATCGCCTAAGCCTCTCATTCGTAAGAAACTCAAGCCCGGCGGACCTCCAGCAGCAGGCAGTGCAGCGAAGGAAGTGAACCCTTCTGCGCCGCACTGCCTCCTGCGGAAACCGTCTCTTCAGGCGACGCCGCGAATGCGCAATGCGAAGGCGTGATCGCCTCTTTGCTGAGGCGGCAATTGAACAGCAAGGCCATCGGCCTCCTGCTTGAAGGGCAAGACGTCTCCTCCGTGAAGCAGATTGACCGAGTGAACGCTGCTGCCCGCGAGCGAACGAATGAGGAGTTTTCCGGAAGCAGGCCAGGCGAGTGCAAATGCATACAGAGAGCCGTCCTTCACGGTAAACCGGATGTCTTCGGAGCTGTAGCTGAGCTTGCCCTCGTTGAACATGGCGCCGCTGGGCCCCTGCTGGCCTTCGCCGTAGACCTTCCAGGGTCGCGTCCCGTAGATTGCCTCTCCATTCATGCTGATCCACTCTGCCAGGCTGGCCAGGATCGACTCTTCCCGCGCATCGAGCGTGCCATCGGCCCGCAAGGGAAGATTCAGCAGAAGGTTGCCATTCTTGCTGACGATGTCGATCAGCATCTGGATCACGGTGGTGGGCGTCTTGTAGGTAATGTCGCGCTTGTAGTACCAGTCACCGACGCAGGTGTCGGTCTGCCATGGGTCTGTTCGGATCACATCGAAGACTCCGCGCTCCATATCCCGAACGCACATTCCATCGGCAAACTGCCCGCCGTCGTCGGCCTTCTTGCAGTTGTAAACGGCTTCGAGTCTTCCATTCCGACGCTGAGCATTTGTGTTGTAGAAATGCGCGAGCATCTCGCGGCCATGTCTCCCAAAGGGGAGGCTGCCGTCGCTGTACAGAAGGTCAGGATCGTAGCTGTCCAATAGGTCCTTGATGCGGTTGAGCCACTCAATCTGAAAGGACTCGGGGGCATTGCGGTACCACAACTTCCAGTCCGGCTGCGCATTGCCGGAGTGATAGAGCTCGTCGTATGCGGGATTGGCGCCGTCATAAGGAACGCCCGCCAGCGGACCGGTCGCGTCGGAAAGCTTGCTGACGCCAAGCCAGTTCCAACTGGCGCCGAGATGTTCCGTAACGCCAAAACGCAGCCCGTGCTTGCGCGCCGCGTCACGCCAGGTACCAATGATGTCTTTCCTGGGCCCCATCTTCACGGAGTTCCACGTGTGAAAGCGCGAGTTCCAGCAGTCGATATTGTCGTGATGTTGCGCGATGGCGCAAAAATATTTTGCCCCGGCCTTCTTGTAGAGCGTCATCAGACGATCTGGATCCCAGTTTTCTCCCTTCCACAGTGGCACCAGATCCTTGTAACCGGACTTGGAAGGGTGACCGTAATGCTTCAGATGGTGCTCGTACTGTTCGTGGCCCTGGATGTACATGTTGCGCGCGTACCAGTCGCCCATCTCAGGAACCGCTTCCGGTCCCCAGCAGGCCCACATGCCCAGCTTGGCGTCGCGAAACCACTCGGGAGCCCGGTACTTTGTCAGAGACTCCAGGTCTGGAGTAAACACCGGCGCGCTCTGCCGAACATCGGCTTTTGCCAGTGCCGCCATGCCGGCGGCTCCAGCCAGCGCAACAAATTCTCTTCTTGTTAACTTCATGGTTCGATATCCTCTCCATTGAAAACGCAGTGATTGATCGAAACGCTAAGGCTCGGCGACAGCCGCGCATTCCTGCGCGCATGGCAGCTGTTCGGTGGACGATGCGCTCCGCCGCGCAAAGAACGAATAGCAGCCAATGCAGACGTATCCGAAGAGCGGAACATAATACGCATTCGCAATGTTCCGCGAGAAGTCGGCGATGATTCCCATCAGAGGCGTAAGCACGGCTCCGCCAATGATGGCCATCACGATAAGCGATCCGCCCACCTTGCTGTCCGACCCCAGGCCCTGCAGCCCCAAGGCGAAGATGGTGGGGTACATCAGCGACATGAAGAAGCTGGTGAGGAAGATCGTCCACACACCCATCCAGCCGGGGTGAAAGACGGCCACGGAGACAAGCGCAATGTTCACCATCGCATAGCTTCCCATCAGCGTCGTCGGCCGGACGTATCTCATCACCGCGGCCGAGGCAAATCTGCCGATGCCGAACATGGCCAGCGTGCCGGTAAGGAAGTAGCCCGCCATCTTTTCCGATTGCCCGGTGTAGTCCTGGATGTACTGGATGAAGTAGCTCCAGGTTCCCACCTGCGTCCCCACATAGAGGAACTGGGTGAGAATGGTGAAGACCAGGTGCTTGTTCCTCAGCAAGCGGGCAACGCCCGTCGACGGCACCGAGCCAGCCTCTTCTTCATCTCTCAGTACCGGAAACGGCGTCTTCCAGATCAGGTACGCAAAGACAAAACTGACCAGCCCCAGAACGATATAGGGTTGGACCACGCGAAGCGTCTCAAAATGCAGGTAGGCCTGGTATTGATGGCTGACCTGCAACTTCTGAATGGCCCCGGCGCTCAGTTCAACCCCCGAGAGGATGAAGGTGGTTCCGATAAATGCGCCGGTGATGGAGCCGAGCGGGTTGAATGCCTGGGAAAAGTTCAGCCGCCGCTCCGAGGTCTCGGCCGGACCGGAAAGCGCGATGAACGTATTCGAGGCTGTCTCCAGAAAGGCCAGGCCGCTGGCCATGACGAAGAGCGCGAAAAGGAAAAACGAGTAGCGCCCAACCATGGCCGCTGGCCAGAAGAGGAAGGTCCCCACGCCAAACAGCATGAGTCCGGTTATGAAGCCGATCTTGTAACCGAACTTCCTCATGTAAAGAGCGGAAGGCAGCGCCAGAAGGAAGTAGCCCATGTAAAAAGCGGACTGCACCAGACCAGCCTGGAGCCGGGAGATCGCAAACGACTTCATGAATTGACGAATCAGAATGTCGTTGAGGTTGTTGGGCACACCCCAGAGGAAGAAGAGCGCGGTCACCATGACGAAGGGGATCAAAGCGCCTGCCGCAAAGAGCGGCTTGGAGTTGGACGAACTGCATTTCACAACAGGGGTAGTATTCACGCCGAGCATAACGACTCCGTCAACCTGTGTAGATTTCTCATTCCTGCCTACATTTATTCAATGATCCCGAGGCGCCCTGCGCAACTGCGCATGCCCCAAATCCGGCGGTTTGAAGCGCCGCCCGATTTCACAACTTGAGGGGCCCACCTGCGACTCCCCCGTGACAAGCAGCCTCGCACAGGGACGCAACATCTGTGCCCCTTCCGATACCGCAGAAAACGTATTCCGCGTTTGCGCCCAGCAGCTCTCCGGCACCGGCTCCTCTTTCTTCGTTAGGGCGCCTTGCTCCTATCTGCGTTCCAAGCGAAAAGGCTACTGCAAAACGCTCCAGTCTGTCGCGTATCGAAGTATACTACGTAAGCGATAAAGCAAGGCGATATATCTGATATAAAACCTTGACAACCGTATCCTGAGCCAATAAAGTACTCTCGTGATCAAAATCTCTGTGTCCTCCGTGCTCACAGCCCTTCCCAAGCCGAGCAATTCCTAACCTAATCAAAACCTAATCAAAGAGGATAAAAGTGTATACGTTGCCAGCGCGCTTTCCTTGGAGCAGAAAACGATTACCGATTATTGCGCAGGCTTGAAGCGAGTTGCAAGTAAAAGAAAGTGACAAGCCAAAATCAGTTTCAAAAGGCCAAAAATGAAAATAATCCTCTTCCTCATTGTTTCTCTTATGACCGCGCAGGCAGCCTATGCGCAGATTCCCAGCGCCGCTGTTGACCCTTTGGCGCCGACACGCGTCACGAAATCGGCTGTCGACATCGACCGGGAGTGGCAGCAGTCGGTGTCCAAATACGACGCGGAGCGCAACCGCCTGCTGGCCGAGGCCGAGAAGCAGGAGAACGACGGACCGTTCCGCGCGGACTGGGCCACGCTGATGAAGTATCAGCAGCCGCAGTGGTACAAGGACGCCAAGTTCGGCATCTTCATTCACTGGGGCGTTTTTTGCGTTCCTGCCGCCGAGTATGAATGGTACCCGCGCAACATGTACCGGCCCGGCGACGGTTCGTACAAGAACTTCCAGGAGCATTTCGCCTCCAAAGATCCGGCACAGAAGGACGTGAAGGGCTACAAGGATCTGATTCCGCTGTTCAAGGCGGAGCATTATGACGCCACGGCCTGGGCCAAACTCTTCAAGGAATCCGGCGCGCAGTACGTGATTCCCGTGGCCGAGCACCATGACGGCTTCTCCATGTACGACTCAGGCCTG
>CAVZNE010000101.1:0-11118 GCA_963776445.1 Terriglobales bacterium | reverse complement strand
ATTCAACACCACTTCTTCCACGTCGGTGTGCAGAACATAGCCCTCGCCCTGCTTGTGCAGCGTCCCGGTTGAAATCACCTGGGGCGGCTCAGCATCCGGCGAGCGCACCGGGTCGCGGTCCACCGTGAGTGGCGGAGCCTGCGAAACGTCCGGTTTGGGGGGCGATTGTTGCGCCGCAAGCGAAAGCGCTGCTGCCGACAGAAGAACCGCGAGTGCCGCGTTATTGCAAAGGCGCATAGTAACCGGTGCGTGCATGGACTGTGAGCGGTGGCAGTCCTGGTGGAGGATTTACCTTCACCTTCACTTTACGCCACTTACCGTCACGGGTCAGGTCCTTGGGCCGATAACCGATGACATATTGGTTCCGTAGCTCGGTAGAAATCTTTTCGGCGATGTCGCTCATCTCGGAAACATCGTCCACGCGGAACAGCCGCCCGCCTGTTTCTTCGCTCAAATCGTTCAGCAGTTGCGGCCCGGTGCGCTCCTCGGGCGTAGCGGCATAGGGATCGAAAATGCCGATCGAGTACATCTCCACGTCCGCCTCCCGCACCTGCGCGCGCACCTCGCCCTCGGTATAGCGGGAGCGGTTGTCGCCGCCGTCGGAGACCACCAGCAGCGCCTTGCGTTCGTGCCGTGCGTCCTTCATCTTGGCCACGCCATAGTAGATGGCGTCCAGCAGCGCGGTGCGATGCCCGCTGCGCACCGTGGCCAGCCGCGCCTGGATGTCCTCTACCGAGGTGGTAAAGTCCTCAATCAGCTCCGGCCGGTCGTTGAAGCCGATCACAAAAAACTCGTCCTGCGGGTTGGCGGTCTTGATGAACTGCAGAATCGACTCACGGGCGCGAATCAGCTTGGAACTCATGGAACCGGACAGGTCAAACACAATGCCGATGGAAACCGGCGCGTCCTCGCTGGCGAAGGTATGAATCTTCTGCGAGTTGCCGTTCTCAAAAACCTGGAAGTCTTCCATCTCCAGCCCGGTAACCAGCCGGTTCATGGGGTCGGTGATCGTCACCGGCACCAGAACCATATCCACGTTCATGCGGATGCGCTCGCCGGGGCGAATCTTCAGTGCGTCAGGGCCACTGACAGCGGGCGCCTCTGCTCCCGCGGGCGCTCCCGCAGCCGGTGCGGTAGAAGCCGGCGGCGGCACATGCACCTTGTTCAACGGATCATCCTGGGCCATGCCCCTCGCAAGGCAGAGAGCTGCCGCCATGCCGCAAACCGCAAGCGTGCGGCACAGCAACTGGATAGATTCGCGCCGGGGAAAGATCTTGCGCTGGATAGGAAGCGTTCGCATGCTCCACCACCAAAGATTGAAGCCGATGTTAGCACGGTTTACGGGCCGCAGGTCTGGCCTTCACCTTTGCCGCCATGGAATCCCATATCCCGGCATTCGCTGTGCCGGCCGCGCGATGGATGCTGGGATACAATCGACCCTATGCGGGCACGGTTTCCGGACGCCGCACTACCGGATTCGGCGCGTAAATTCCACCGTTTGAACGGGGAGCAGGAACTACCGTATGGCCAGCATTTATCCCTTCCGCGCTTGGCGCTATAATCCTTCCGCCGTCCGCCTGGATGACGTCGTCACCCAGCCCTACGACAAGATTTCGCCGTCCATGCAAGAGGCCTACTACCAGCGCAGCCCCTTCAATCTGGTCCGCATCATTCTCGGGCTCCCCGAACTGTTTGATGCCGAACGCGGCGAAAGCGTCTATACCCGCGCGGCCCGCGACTTCGGCGCCTGGCGCGAACAGGGCGTCCTGATTCAGGAGAAGGATCCCTGCATCTTCGCCTACTCGCAGCGCTTCAAGGTTCCCGGCACTGAAATCGTGAAGGAACGGCGCGGCTTCATCGCCATCGGCAAGGTCCACGACTACGCCGAGAAGGTCGTTTTCCGCCACGAGCAGACGCTCTCCAAGCCCAAGGGCGACCGGCTCAACCTGCTCAAGGCCACCCACGCCCATTTCGGACAGATCTTCATGCTTTACTCCGATCCCGCCGGCAGCATCGAGAAGATCCTATACGACGGCAACGGCCCCGCCGACGCCGAAATCACCGACGAGTACGGCGTGCTGCACCGGCTCTGGAAGGTCAGCGACCCGGCGGTCATTCGCCTGCTGACCACCGCCATGGCCGACAAAAAGCTGATCATCGCCGACGGCCATCATCGCTACGAGACGGCCCTTAATTACTCCAAAGAGCATGCGCCCGTGGCCCCGGCCAAGGTCTATCAATCCACCAACAAGCTGCCTCAGCCGGACTACCCTGAAGCCGCCGTCATGATGACCTTCGTCAACATGGACTCCGACGGCCTGGTGGTTCTGCCCACGCACAGAGTGGTCCACAGCCTGGAAGGCTTTGACCCGGCCGCTTTTGTCCGCGCCGCCGAGGAGTTCTTTACCGTTAAGGCTTTGCCTGCCGCCGACGCAGCCAGCTACATGGACACTCTGAGCCAGCAGCAAGGCACAGCCTTTGTCGCCGTCACCCGCGCCGGAGCCTTCCTGCTGAACTCCAAGCCGGAGCCCATCGCCGCCGCCCTGGCCGACATGCCGGAGCGCCAGCGCCAGCTCGATCTCAGCCATTTGCATTCCATCGTGCTCGACCGCCTGCTCGGCCTCGACGCGGAAAAGGTCCGCGACCAGACCAACCTCCGCTATCTGCGCGATGCCGCCGAAGCGGTAGACCAGGTTCGCCGCGGCGAAGCCGACGTCACCTTCCTCACCAACCCCGTTTCCATGGAGCAACTTCGGGAAGTAGCCTTTGCCGGCGACGTCATGCCGCAAAAGTCCACCGACTTCTTCCCCAAGCTGCTCAGCGGCCTGGCCATCTATGCGCTGGACTAAGCGCAAAAAAAGGAACTAATCTATCTCAGCGCACGGGGCGAGAAACCGAGGAAACCAATGCCGACGATCAGCAGGTTTTATGGAATTCTGATTCAGATGTACTTTGGTGACCATGTTCCGCCCCACTTTCACGCGCTCTATGCTGAATTTGAAGCATTGATCGATATTCAAACGTTCGAGGTCATTCGCGGAGATTTGCCCACCCGCGCCATGGCTCTTGTGTTGGAATGGGCGCAGCAACACCGTGATGAGCTAAGGAAGGATTGGGAACTATGCGTACAGAATCAAACGCCCGCGAAAATTCTCCCTCTGCCTTAATCGACGAGATCGCGCCTCGCTCGCCTTGGCGGGTCACTGCGGTTGAAGCCCTTCCCGGGTTCAAACTCAAGGTTGCCTTTGCCGATGGCCTCACCGGGATGGTCGATATGTCTGGCTTGGTGCATTCACCCAGGGCGGGAGTATTCTCTGCGCTTGCCGACCCATCTCTATTTGCTCAGGTAACGCTGGATTACGGCGCTGTTGCGTGGCCCGGCGAATTGGACCTCGCTCCCGACGCAATGCACTCCGCAATCCAGGAACATAATGTGTGGTCGCTCTAGGGTGGGGCCGACGAAATCCATTGAGGAAGCCTAAGTCATGCTGCAAAGCGCATTTCTACTTGCGGTTGTATCGCTGGCCGCAGCTATCGTTCCAGCACAACAGCCTCCAGTAGAGACGAAGGCCGCTGTTGCTCCCCAATATCCACCCATCGCCGTGGCAGCTCGAGTTGAGGGCGAGGTCGTGGTTCGAGTTGATATTGGACCAGACGGAGTTGTCCTCAAAGCAGAAGTTGTAAGCGGACCAGCAATGCTTCGACAATCTGCGATTCAGACCGTCAAGAAGTGGAGATTCACAATTGGTCCCGAGACAAATCGAGTTTCAACAGTGAGGTTTTCTTACAATCTGTTGTCCGAGGATGATCCCGACGAAGGTCAGATCGTATTCTTCCCACCAAATGCAGTCGTAGTCAGGCGCCGCCCGGCTAAGCCCACCGTCAACTACTAGTTGCAGCTAGTCTGAAAGGCACTGGTTCTGCTTCCAAAGGTGTATTTTGCAGACAATCGTTAAAAATCGGTCTTTTCTGGTTACCTGTTGCCGAGCGCTTCGGAAGTATAAGATTCTTTGGGCCTCCGCGGCTTGCGTCGCAGCCGCCACTCTGGCTGCCGCGCAGGCCCCTCCCGTGCCCGCCGCCCGCTTTGTGGTGGTGCTGGATGCGGCCCACGGCGGAGACGATCCTGGCGGACGCTTCAAGAGCGGCCAGCCCGAAAAAGCCTTTACCCTGGCCCTCAACGTCCGGCTGCGTTCGCTTCTCGCAGCTCGCGGCATCTCTGTGGTCACCTCCCGCGAGTCCGACGCCACCGTAGATCCCAACCGCCGCGCCGAGATCGCCAACCACGCCAATGCCCAGGCCTGCCTCAGCCTGCACGCCTCTGAAACCGGAGCCGGCATTCACCTCTTTGCTTCCTCGCTCGCACCCACTGCGCCCGCGCGCTTTGCCGCCTGGAAGACCGCGCAATCTGCCTGGGTCACGCGCAGCCTGGCCTTCGCCGGGGTTCTTAACTCCGCCCTGCAGCACGCCGGCATGACCGTTACTCTGGACCGCACCGCGCTGCCCGTGGTCGACAGCATGACCTGCCCCGCCCTGGCCGTGGAAATCGCTCCGGAGCGCATCGCCGGCAAACAAGTCAAATCCGCACTCGACGATCCCGGCTACCAGTCGCGCGTGGCTTCCGCGCTGGCCGCCGCCCTGCTCCAGTGGCGTTCCGAGGCCCGCCAGCCATGATTCGCCGCTTCCAGGCCGTTCTATTCATCCTGCTGCTGGCCGCCTCGGCGGTCATGGGCGTGGTGCTGTGGCAGTTGCGCGAGCGCGCCCATCAGCGCTTGATCGCCGGAGAAGATTCCGCGCCCACCAATGCGCCCCTGGTCACCCCGGCGGAACAGGCCACCCTGCTGGTCGCCAGCGACGCCGACAATTCCCTTTTGGCCCAGGTTCAATCCCTGCCCCTGCCTCAGGACCCCGGCGCGCGCGCCCGCATTGTGCTCGGCAAGCTGCTGGACATCTACGCGGCTCCCGATGCCGCCCACCCGGTCCCCGGCGGAGCCAGTTCCATCGCCCAGGTCTTTCTGCTGCCTGCCACGGACAGCGCCCCCGGCGCACAACCGGCCGCCAAGCCCGCATCTTCATCCAAGGCTGCGCAGCAGGCCGGCCCGCTGCTCGCCGTCGTCAACCTCACCGGCAGTTTCGCCGCCGGCCATCCTTCCGGCCTGGCCACCGAGACGCTCACCGTCCTCTCCATCTGCGCCACGCTCCACGCCAACCTGCCACGCGTCACCCAGGTCCGCTTCCTGGTCGACGGAGCCGAGCGCCCCACCCTGGCCGGCCACGCCGACCTGACCCGTACCTACCTGGCCTCGCAGGCCGCCCCCACGGAGGGCGTTCATCCGTGATCTCCGTACACCGCCAGAGTTGATTTCCATTCTGCCGAATTCGCAGTATCATGTAGCCATGCGCAAGCCGATTCACATCACGGCTCCTAGGCCCACTCCTGAGGAATGGGCGAAACACTTCCCCATCTCCAAAGCGAGCGAAAAAGCGTTGCAGGCACTTGTGGAAGAGTTCAAGGCTGGACTTTCCCATCAAAAAGAATTGCCCGTAAATTCGATTGAACCGGAAAAGAGGCGCAAGCGTGCCTCAGCCGCCTGACCCAAACGGCGTCTTCCTGAACATTCCTTACGACGAAGAATTCCGTAGTCTCTACGTTGCTTATATCGTAGGGCTCTGCCAACTTGATTTGATTCCTCATCTCGCTTCCGAGATCCCGGGGGGCGAACGCAGGCTGAGCAGAATTTTTCAACTCATCAAGAGCTGCCGGTACTCCATCCATGATCTCTCCCGAATAGAAGTGAGCGTGACGGCAACTGCCGTTCCTCGATTCAATATGCCTCTGGAATTGGGCATGACCATTACTTGGCAGAATCTGCATCCCGACCGCCACACATGGTTCGTTTGGGAGTCGGAACCTTATCGGCTCCAAAGATCGGCTAGTGATCTGAACGGAACCGATCCCTACATCCACAACGGCACGGCGGAGGGCGTTCTTCGTGAACTCTGCAACGCCTTCCCGCGTGAGCATATGCCGTCCGTGCCAAAGATGTTGGATGTCTATCATTTTGCCAATCTCAGCCTCGATACGATTCTCTACAAAAACGGAACGCGCAATCCATACGACAGAAGTGTTTTCATGGAGTTGTGCTGGTTATCCAAGACTCTTGCAGATCTGATCCGCCTAGGCGGACCTGCGATTTAGGAATTATGTCCCCCACTATCGGCGTCTTCGATTCCGGCTTCGGCGGACTCACCGTCCTCCGCGCTCTCATCCACCGTCTTCCCCAGGCCCGCTTTGCCTTTCTGGGCGACACGGCCCGCCTGCCCTACGGCTCCAAGTCCCGTCGCACCATCGCTCGCTTCGCCGCCCAGAGCGCGCAATTCCTGGTCCGCGAGCAGGGCGCGCAGTTCCTGGTGATCGCCTGCAACACCGCCAGCGCCCTGGCCCTGGACGCCATTCAGGACGCCGTACCGGTTCCTGTGCTGGGCGTCATCGAACCCGGCGCTTCGGCCGCCCACGCCGCCTCCAAAAGCGGCGACGTGCTGGTCATCGCCACCGACGCCACCGTGCAGAGCCACGCCTATGCCGCCGCCTGCCAGGCCCTGGGCCTTCGGGCTCTCGAAATGGCCTGTCCGCTGCTGGTCCCGCTGGTCGAGGAGGGATGGACCAACCATCCCGTGACCGCCCAGGTCATCCGCGTCTATCTCGACCAACTGTTGGCCGAGGCCGCTGCCAAGGGTCTGAATCCCGACACGCTGGTCCTCGGCTGCACCCACTACCCGCTGCTGCGCCCGCTGCTGGAGCAGGCCGTCCCCGCCGGCATGCGGGTCATCGACTCCGCGGAGGCCGCCGCCCGCGCCGCCGCCAGCCAATTCGCCATCAACATTCCGCCCGCGTCCGGCGTCGAAGTCCCAGAAACCGAACTGCACTGCTTCGCGACAGATTCTGTCGAAAAGTTCGAGCGCCTCGGCTCCCGCTTTCTTGACCGTCCCGTGGGCCATGTCGAGCTGGTCGACCTGGGCGGCTAGTGGCCATCTCCCGAGCCTTACAAACGCTCTGATATTCTATTGGTTGGCCTTGCACCCCTTATGCGCGGCCCTGGAGGAAGAAAACAAGCATGATCAATCTGGCAGGTAAAACGGCCGTGGTCTTCGGGCTGGCCAACAAGCGTTCCATCGCCTGGGGAATCGCCCAAAAACTGCACGAGGCCGGCGCCACCTTGGCCATCTGTTACCAGAACGAGCGCATGAAGCTCGAAGCCGAGGGCCTCATCAACGAGCTGCCCGGCGCTTCCGGCTTCCAGTGCGACGTCTCCAGCGACAGCGAAATCGAATCCCTCTTTGCTACCCTCAAGGAGAAGTACGGCAAGATCGACACCCTGGTCCACGCCGTTGCCTTTGCCCCGGCCGCCGACCTGCACGGCGACTTCCTCAACACCAGCCGTGAAGGCTTTCGTGTGGCCATGGACGTCAGCGTCTATTCGCTCATCGCCGTTAGCCGTGGCGCAGCGCCCCTCATGACCGAGGGCGGCAGCATCCTCACCCTCAGCTTCTACGCCGCGGAAAAGGTCGTTCCCCACTACAACGTGATGGCCGTGGCCAAGGCTGGCCTCGAGTCCGCCGTCCGCTATCTGGCCTCGAGCCTCGGCTCCAGAGGCATCCGCGTCAACGCCATCTCCGCTGGCCCCATCAAGACCCTGGCCGCCCGCGGCGTCGGCGATCTGAGCCTCATGCTCAAGGGCCACTCCGATCGCGCTCCCCTGCACCGTAACGTGGACCAGCTTGAAGTGGGCGGCGCAGCCCTGTTTTTGGCCAGCAACCTGTCCACCGCCATCACTGGCGAAATCATGTACGTCGACTGCGGCTACAACATCATGGGCTACTAAGCGCAGATCACAGCGTTCAGCCATCAGCAAACAAGAAAGGACCAAACCGCCCAGGTTTGGTCCTTTCTTTTGGCAAAAGCTCTCTTCATCTTCTGCGGAGCCGGCGGACGTTTCCAGTTTCCCCGTTACATCGCCAGAATCTGCCTCCACACCGCCGCATCCACCGGCAGCCCCAGCCTGCGGTTCTCCGCGCGCGTGCGCAGCGTCTGCTCTCCGGGGTAGCGCACCGTCTTGCCTTCTTCCGCAGCCGGGCAGAGACGTACGGAAGCCACAATCTCGTCGGCGATATCGGCCATTCTCGAAGCCGGTCCGAGCGCCTCCGGATTCACCGCCAGGAAGACCTGGGAGAGGCCCGTCTCCAGCAGAGGGTCTGTCGAAAACTGATGGGTTGCCTTGCCCAGCGAGGTCATGGCGGCGATCATGTCCAGCACCATGGAAAGCCCGGAGCCCTTCCAGTAGCCGATGGGCAGCGGGCGCTGCGACTGCTCGATGGCCGCCGGATCGCGCGTCAGGTTGTCCTCCGCGTCGAATCCTCCATCCACCGGCAGCCTCTCGCCACGCTGCGCATAGCTGGCCAGCGCTCCATAAGAGAACTGCGACATGGCGATATCCAGCACCACATGCCCGCCCGCGCGCGGCACCGCAATCACCAGGGGATTGTTGCCGATGCACGGCGTCGCGCTGCCCCAGGGAGGCAGGTTGGGCTGCGTATTGGTCCAGCAGATGCCGATCATCCCCGCCTCGGCGGCCTGCCAACCGTAGCTGCCGCCGCGCATCCAGTGGTTGGTGTTGCCCAGGCTCACCCATCCCACCCCATGCTCGCGGCTCAGCTTCATGGCGCGCTTCATGCAGATTTGGGCGTTCAGATTTCCCGGGCCTTTCTGTCCGTCCCAGCGCTCCAGCGCGCCAAAATACGCCCGCCGGCAGGGCTCCACCTCCACGTCGATGCTGCCGTTGCGCACCATGGCCACAAACCGCGGAAAGCGGTTGATGCCATGCGTGTACACGCCGTCGCATGTGGTCTCGGTGAACAGCCGCGCACAGGCGCGCGCACGCACCGTTGTGAACCCCAGCCGGAGCAAAACGCCGGCAAGAGTCTTCCGTACTTCGTCAAATGGAATTCGGTTCATTGACATTCGATCCGCCTGGAGGCGAAATGCCGCGAACACGCCCGCCGCGCGAAAGCTGACGCGCTGACTCGTTGACTCTCTGCTTCTAGTCCTTCAGCGTTACGGTAATCTTGCGCGCGTCGCCGCCCTCGGCAGTGATCAGAATCTCTCCTGTAGCCTTTTTGCGGATGCTCTTGAACTTCTCGCCCCACTCCACCAGCACCAGCGCATCCGGCGTCAGCAGCTCGTCCAGGCCCAGCGATTCCAGTTGCCGTTCGCCTTCCAGCCGGTAGACATCCAGATGAAACAGCTTCACCGGCTTGCCGTCCAGGCCGCCGTCGTACTCGTGAATCAGTGTGAAGGTGGGACTGGTTACCTCGTCGGGTTCGGCGGCGTCCAGGGCTTGGGCAATGCCTTTCACAAGTGTGGTCTTCCCCGTACCCAAATCGCCGCGCAGAATCAGGAGCTGAGGCGGCGCCAGCAGACGGACCAGTTGGCGGCCCACTTCGACGGTATCCGCGCCGCTTTGAGTGGTGAATTCATGAACCCGGCCTGCGGCCGGAGGGGCGACGTTGCTCATTCTGCTGCCTCATGGGAGGCCGCGGCCGGTGACGACTCCGCCGGCAGCCCCTGCAACCAAACATAACCGTTCGAGCCGCGGGAATGAAAGCGAAAAGCCTGCGAAAGCTGTGCAAGACTGTCAGTCGCAAGTAACGTGTGCTGGTCACCTTGCCGCACGGCCAGGTCCCCGGCCAGCCCGTGCAAATAAACTGCCGCTTCCACGGCCCGCGCCGGTTGCGCCGGATACTGCGCCAGCAGTCCGGCCACAAGGCCTGTCAGCACGTCGCCGCTGCCTCCCTTGGCCATCCCCGGATTGCCGGTGGTATTCACCGCCACGCGTCCGTCGGGGTGGGCAATCAGCGTTCGCGCCCCTTTCAGCACCAGCGTTACGCCTATCCGTTGGGCAAAGCCGCGCGCCACTTCCAGCCGGTTGGCCTGCACCTCGGCCACGGTAATCCCCGCCAGCCGCGCCATCTCGCCGGGGTGCGGCGTCAGCACCAGCGTGCGCCCCTCGGCCAACTTCGGCAGCAGCTCCAGCTTGGCTGCCAGAAGATTCAGCGCGTCCGCGTCAATCACCGCCGGCATCTTCGTCGCTGTCAGCAGGCCGACAACAAACTCCGCTGTCCCCTCGCTCTGTCCCAGTCCGGGACCGATGGCCAGCACCGTGCTACCTGCAGTCATCGCCGCCACCATCTCGGCGCTCAGATTTTCCGCCGCAATCTGCCCGGCCCTGCTCGCCATCAGCGGAAACGTCATCAGCTCCGGCGCAATGGCCGCAACCTGCGCCAGCACCGGAGCAGGTAGCGCCGCCGTCACGAGGCCTGCTCCTGCCCTCATCGCGGCGAGAGACGCCATGGCCGGCGCGCCCGACTTGCCCACCGAGCCGCCCACCACCAGCACATGACCGAAGTTCCCTTTGTTGGCCGCCGCCGCCCGCGGAGCCTGGACCATCTCCATCGCCGAGCCGGCCCACTCCAATTCCAGCGCCGAAGCAATCGCCTCTTGCGGCGAACCGATGGGCGCCACCACCACGGGCTGGTCCCAGCGCCGCGTCAACTGCCCAAAAACATGCGCCGGCTTGGGCGCGGTAAAAGTCATCACGGCATCGGCGGGAAACGCCGGTCCTTCGATGCTCGCTGCGGTTTCATCCGCCCCCCAACCCGAGGGCAAGTCCACCGCCAGAACCGGAGCCTTGCTGTTCTTCAACCACTCCAACACCGCCAGCGCCAATCCCTTCAGCGGCGGCTTGAATCCGGTACCCAGCACAGCGTCCAGGATCAGATCGGATTCCAGCGCGCGGTTATACCAAGCCAGGTCCTCGGCCTTGTGGATCACGTGGACAAGGCTGCAGGACGGACTGGTCAGTTCCTGCCAAGCCGTGGCGGCGTCGCCCTTCAGTCCGCTGGGCGCGCCCAGCAGCAGCGTGGTCACTTCCAAACCCGCCGAGGCCAGCAGGCGCGCAGCTATCAGGCCGTCCCCCCCGTTGTTGCCCCGGCCGCAAAGAACCGTCACTCTCCGCGCCCGCGGAAACTGCTCTCGCGCAAACCCGGCCACGGCCGCCGCCGCCG
>CAVZNE010000100.1:0-6624 GCA_963776445.1 Terriglobales bacterium | reverse complement strand
TCAATGTTTTTGACTCAATGTCCCCAGATCGAACATCGGTGGTGTGTGTGGTGGTGGTGGTGGTGGTGGTGGTGGTGGTGGTGCACAGGTGACGGATCGTGACGTGGGAGCAGAACCCGAAGGCTACTTCTACGAGCTTGCAGGGGAGAGTTGCATTCCGGGCATCGACCCTCGTCGTTCGCTTCGATCTTCGAGGCGATTCCCTTTCCGTCTCCTCTGCAGTTGCGTGCGAAGATGTCTGCTTTGCTTCTCTGATGCGTCCCCTGTTCATATTCGTCGTTCATGGCTTTCGCCGTCTCACAGTGGTAACAACAATGTTCCTGGCCTTCATCCTTTTCGGAATCTGATGTTGGGACGATGTTCCTGGCCTCCACCCTTCACTGATGTGGGGACGATGTTTGGGACAGGAACACGCGGTGGTGCGGCGCCCCGACCTTGTGGGTCAGGAGAGCACATGTTTTGGTGTGGAGGAGGGGTGTCTGTATCTGGGGGCGGTGATGGTGGGCGAGTTGAAGCATCGTGTTAAGATCATCAATCCATATAAGGCTCGTCTCCCGCCTGACCGCAGTTCTGAGCATAAGCTTTGGTGAGGCTGAACTGGGTGGCACTGATGTTTTCTACGTGGCCTCGTGGCATTGTGGCTGAATATTCTGGATCTCTGGAACCCTGTCGACGGCTTGTTTGCTGATCAGCACAAACGCCCAGCAATAGCGTATGCTGCTGCAGATGCCGCGCAGCTCTCCATACCACGCGATGCTGAGCAAAGTTGCGGAAGATGTGTTTCCTGTTTGTTGTTGACCATGTTGGCAGTGGATTTGGTCGCCCTTCTCACGTTGCCAGAAAGGAAGAGTTCATTTAGCACTGCTTCGCGTTCGGTTGTTCAAAACATTGTTTGAATGCATTCTCCTGTGTTGCACCGACGATACATGTCTTGGTCCGAACATTGTGATGCAAACTGACATGACGAATAAGGCGTCAGCAGCTTGGCTCGTACACTTCCACGCGCTTGTAAACTTCTTCGCAATGGCCGAGTTTCGCAGCTGTATAACAGAATTGGTCGCACAGTGGCTTTGCAAACAATTTGTTTGCTGTGCGATCTGAGATATCTGCGGGTATCCAAAGACACGTGGGCACCATCTCAACTCCAGTATGACCTTTTGCATTGCCTTTTTGAAGAAATCTCTCCCGATTGTGGTGATCGTCTTCCCAAGCATTTAATGAAATAACCTGCTCCGTGGTTTCCTTCTCAACAGAAGGGCACAATGAATACCACAGCATGAAACAATTTCACATGTATAAAACACATAACATTGTCGTGTAGTGCAGGACTTCGTTTGGCATAAAATTCACAGATGCACTTGAATTTCCAACAAGCGGTATCATATGCAAAGTCGGTATCAGTCAGAGCAAATGCGGCATTGATGGGCACCTATGTAGCAACACATGGCCAATTCCCGAATGAGAATAAAATGATGGGCTCCCATTGCTTCCTGCCTGCCAGTACAGTTATTGTGTCGATGCATGAAGCTTGGACTTTCTTGACGCTGATCTCTTGTTTTGCGTATTGTTGCGCGTACACTCACGTGGGCAGGCATGCGTGTGAGTGTGCAGCTTCCCTGTGTTTGAATGAGTTCCTGCATCCATGCTTGCAGGTGGGCTGTGAAGTGGAGCTGTCTATGAAGCGGAGAGGCAGCGGCAAGGCGGAGAAGGCGGAGAAGGCAGGGAAGAGATAGGAGGCTGGGGAGGAAGCGCCGTTCGACGTACAGCCATCGAACATCCATCTGCCGCCCTCAGGAGCACCGCTATGTCTCCGTGCTGTTCCGTCCACCGTACGCAGCGTCCACTGCCGACGATTGGCTTTGCTTCGAAATCAGACGTGATCATGAACTGAAGCTAATTATGCTTCTCGCCTGTAGCCACGTAGGCTTCCCAACCTCTAGATACTGAAGCAGGGTTTTGAGGAAGGAAGGGGTCTCTCACCGCCGTTTAACTGAAGCTCTTTTACTTACGACTTACGAAGGTGTTATCATGATGGCAACATGAAGGCAGCGAATAGTAAACTAATAGCATTGGCGAGTGTAGTGGCTGTGCACTAACAGGAAGTTTTTAATGTTTCACGATTACTGGCCACGCGTGGGCTAAATTAGGACGTGTTGATATTCTTGCCATTCCCGGGAATCAGATTGTTACTGTGAGTATATTTAATGTTATCGAGACCCTTGTTTGCAATCAATATCTTTCTCTGCAGATGAGTTTCGCAGGATTAAAGATTCTTGCTCAGCCTCTGACTTTTCTGAAATCGATTATTTGGAGCAAATTAGGACGTTGCTGTGGAGTATTACGTCAGGATTAGCATTCCGAATGTTGGTTTTGGCTTGTGTGCGTGCGCGCTCGCGTCGTGTGTGCGTCTGTTTTTGTTATTGTGTGTGTTAGTGCGTGTGCTTGTGTGTGTGCATTGATCGACAGTTTCGTTCTCTCTGGGATGCAGGCTGCTAGCTACATACACAGCAGTGTCAGTGCAGTGGTCAGCAATGGTCAGGACGCCGCCACCAATCGTCTGAGCTTCGACGTCCGAGGGGATGGCACGCTGCCGCGCGTCACCATCGATGGTGGCTTTTCGCGCAGTCCCGATGGCCACCTGATTGTGCCGTTCGGAAGGTACCTGCCTCCGCTCTTCGGTGACGTTGCGGATGGTTGCGACGATTCGCATGTCGGTGAACGTTTCCTTGCCTTCTCGGATCGCGACATGAGTTGCAACTTCATTTCACGAAGAAGAAAGAAATGCAAGTTAATTTGCTGCGTCGTTGTGACACCACCGACACAGTGTATCCGTTTAAAACACGTAATATTTCTTGCTAAGTTATCGTTCCTGCTAAAAGTGTTGGAGCGTGATGTCATCGCGTATACACCGTGGCAGCTTAACTTGGCTGTGCAGTGTGGCACGTGGAGGGCGTGGCGGAGGGAACAGGACTGCCAAAAGAAGAGCCGTAAGATGCTCTGAAAAAAGTGGCTCTTTCCACAGGAAAGAGCCACTTTGAGGGATGCGGCAGGGCCACAGAAGACCACCCGCTCCGGCCTTCCGGTACGAAGCGGGTGGCGCGTTCTTACAGGACCCGTTTGGTGAAGAAGATGTGGTTGGAGGAATCGTTTGCCTTCCACACAAGGTAGGTGTTGCCGCCGAACTCAGCCGTGGCCAGTGCCTGGGGCGTGGAATCGGCGGTGTTGATGACGCGTCCGGCCGGCCAGGTGGCGCCATCGCTCGATCCGGAGAAGAAGATGCGATTGGAGGCGTCATTCGCCTTCCAGAATAGATACAACTCGCCGCCTACCACGATTGCCGCCAGGGGTTGGGGCGTCGAATCGGACCCGTTGATCAGCTTGCCGCTCGGCCAGGTTTGTCCGTCCGCTGAGGCGCTGTAGAAGATGTGGTTGGAAGTATCGTTGGCCTTCCAGAACAGGTACAGCTTGTTGCCGTAGACGCAGGCGGCCAGCGCAACCGGGGTCGAGTCCACCCCGTTGATGGTCTTGCCGTTGGGCCACGTGACGCCGTCCGCTGAGGCGCTATAGAAGATGTGGTTGGACGAGTCGTTGGCTTTCCAGAAGACATAAAGGTGGTTGTTGAACACGCAGGAGGCCGGAGCAGCCGGCGTCGCATCCACTCCATTGATCGTCTTCCCGTTCGGCCACGATGTGCCGTTCGCTGAGGCGCTGTGGAAGATATGGTTGGACGGGTCGTTGGCCTTCCAGAAGACGTGGAGCTGGTTGTTGAAGACCGCGGAGGCTGGAGCGGCGGGGGTAGAATCGACGCCATTGATCGTCTGCCCATTCGGCCACGAATTGCCGTCCGCGGAGGCGCTGTGGAAGATGTGGTTGGACGGGTCGTTGGCCTTCCAGAACAGGGTGAGTTTGTTGTTGAAGACCGACGCGGACAGTGCGGCGGGGGTTGAATCGACGCCATTGATCGTCTTCCCGTTGGGCCACGGCGTGCAGATCGACGTGAAGCCGTTGATCGAGTACATCTGACCATCGATGCCGCATTGGCCATAGCCGATCCAGAAGAAGCCTTGCTCGCCCCATCCGGTTCCCCAGCTGTTCTTGCACAGCCAGGCCTGCTGATTATCGTCGTAGCCACAGACGCAGACGCAGTGGCCGCCCTCGTAGACATTGGAGGTTCTTCTATAGACTCCGCTGGTGTAGGCGAAAAAGTCCGAGTAGACCGAAAAGCAGGTGACCAGCGGACCTGTCTGCGCCAGCGCCTGCTTCATCTGTGCAACGTTGTCGATGGTTGTGTATCCGGAGATTTTGGTCAGACAGCTCTGCCAGTTGGAGGGAAGGTTGCAGGGCTGGTCTCCCGCGGTGTAGGGGAATACACTCTCACAAACCAAGCCGGTTCCTTGAGCGTAGTCCAGCGAGCCGGTGCCGCCGTTAGGCCACCAGCCGGTGGCGCAGGTCCGATGCTGCTGCTGCTCGGCGCCGCAATAGAACAATTGCGCCTCCGAGACGTCGCACAGCGAGATGCCGGGACCGCCGACGGGGTCGGCAAGGCTGATGCGCATGCCGGCATCGATGGCCGCGGCGGATCCGAAAGCAACGCACGAACCGCAACTACCCTGATCCTTGATGGAAGAGATGTAGCTGTGGCCGTTCATATTGCGCCAGTCCACCGACACCGGAATGGTGGTGGCGCTGGTGCGGGCGTGTTCCGGCAGGCTGGCAGTGGCTCGTTGGACGCGCTCGTCCATCGACAACTCGCCGGGCGCAGGGACAAAACCAAGCCGGGCAGTGCGCTCGGCATCCGACAGAACGGTGATCGATGTGGCGCCGGCAACCCACTTGGCCTGCGCAGCGACGACTTGGCTGACAATTTCTTCGAGGTTATAAGGCATTCGAGTCTCCTCATTGTTGGGGGGGTGGGGGAGTCCGGCGCACGTGCAGCGCCGGAGGTCTGAGGGACTTGCATCCTGATCCAGCGTTTCGACGTGGACTACAGGATGATGAAGACTTTGCTTCCCATGACCACCCTGTCAAGTAACGAAAGGTCATTGGCCAGTAGTCACGGCGTGGAGGGAATGCCAATCGGCCGCCCTCGCAGTCGAGTGTGGAATGGCAACCGTCACACATGCGTCCAAAGTCGCAAACAGGTCTGGACCGCGCCTCCGTCCGCTTGAAGCTGCGCCAGCTTGGGTGCCCCAGATCCCGCTTCTGGAACCTGGGAAAGCAGGAACTCAAGGTACGAATTCATCCGGCCAGAGACCTGGCTCGGTTCGGGACTCCAGGGAGGCTCTGAATCAGCCCTGTTTTGAAAGGGCACGGCTTCAGAGCCTGCCTTGAGCTTGTCGAAGGGTGCCGCAAAATCGCCAAATCAGCGGGGCTTTACACGCTGCGGAAAAACTATCAAGAGCGGCAACAAGCGTCAGGGCACGACTTCAGTCGTGCCATAAGTTGCTTTGAATCGATGTGGGCTTTAGCCCCAGAGGGAATGCTTCTCCCTCGATACCATCGGGAGAAATGCCCTATTTGCCCAGCGCCAGCGAAGGGTTTCCCGACAGCGAGCGATCCGCAAATTCGCCCGAACAAAACCGCGGCCAGGCGGCGGCGGCGATCATGGCGGCGTTGTCGGTCGAGAGCGCTGGAGTCGGGAAGGCCACGCGCAGCCCGCGCCGTGCAGCTTCGGCGGCAAAGCGGGTGCGCAGTTCGTGGTTGGCGGCCACTCCGCCGGTGATCAGGATGCGGCGCGCCCCCAGCGATTCGGCGGCGGCAAAGGTCTTCTTCATCAGGTCGCCCACCACCGCGTGCTGAAAGCTCGCAATCAAATCCAGCGTCTGTTGCGGGCAAAGCGCCAGGGCTTCTTCCCGTGTGGTAGGAGGCTTGGCCGGCACACGCGGTTCTTTCGACTCTGTTCCACTCGGCTCCGGATGCCCGAACCGGTGCGGAAACAGCCGCGCGGCGCGGGATTCGGCCTCGGCGCGCATTCCGTGCAATTCCACGTAACGCAGCACGGCCGTTTTGATCCCTGAAAACGAGAACAGAAAATTCGGGTCCAGGTCGGCGATGGGCGCGGTGCGGGCGGCCTTGGTGCGCGGCGTTTTGCCTTCCAGATAGATCTTGTGCTTGATGCGGGAGAAGGCGAAAGGTACAGCGTGCGGGTTGCCGAAGCGGGCCAGCGCGTCGATCCACGGGCCGCCGGGGTAGCCAAATCCGAGCAGCTTGGCCACCTTGTCGTAGGCTTCGCCCGCGGCATCGTCCACCGTCCTGCCCACCAGCGAATAGGTCCACGCCCCATGCGCCGGGCGCGCCAAAAACAGATGCGTATGCCCACCAGAGACGACCAGCGCCAGCGCCTCGGCATCTTTTTCGGCAGCCGGCGCAGTCTCCCGCTCATGCAGCAGAACGGCGTGGATGTGCCCTTCCAGATGGTTAATGGCAATCAGCGGCAGTCCCTGCGCAAAGGCCAGCGCCTTGGCGTAGGTCACGCCCACCAGCAGAGCGCCGGCAAGTCCCGGCCCGCTGGTCACGGCAATGGCGTCCAGGTCTTTCAGCGTGATGTTGGCCTGGGCCAGGGCGGCGCGGACCACGGGAACGATGGCGCGGAGATGCTCGCGGCTGGCCAGCTAGCAATGCGTC
>CAVZNE010000099.1:0-5772 GCA_963776445.1 Terriglobales bacterium | reverse complement strand
CCTGTTCTCGGCCTTCATGGTCTTTGTGGGATCGTGGATCTCCGGCTTCTTCATCATCGTCACCGACGCCTGGATGCAGCATCCGGTGTCCTTTGACCGCCTGCCCAACGGACAGTTCCAGGTGCTCAGCTTCTGGCAGTTGCTCATGAACCCCTGGGGCCTGCTCCAGTACGCGCACAATATGACCGGCGCAGTCGTCACCGGATCCTTTGTCATGGCCGCCACCGGCGCTTTTTACCTGCTGGAAGGCCGCCTCGAGAACTATGGCCGCATGTTCCTCAAATTGGGCGTGATTGCCGGCCTGGTCTCTACCATCCTCATCATCTTTCCCACCGGCGACCTGCACGGCAAGTACGTGGCCCGCAACCAGCCCGCCGCCATGGCCGGCATGGAAGGCCTGTTCAAGACAGAATCCGGCGCGGGCATCGTGCTCGTCGGCCAGCCCAACGAGGAAACCGGCCAGATCGACAACCCCATCGTGGTCAACGATGCGCTCAGCTTCCTCATCTACGGAACCACCAAGGCCGAAGTGAAAGGCCTGGACCAGATTCCGCGCGACCAGTGGCCCACCGCGCTGCCCTTGCTCTACTACGCCTACCACATCATGGCCGGCCTGGGCACCTGGTTCGTGGCGCTGATGGTCCTGTCCGCCTTCCTGCTCTGGCGCAACCGCCTCTACCAGAACCGCTGGGTTCTGTGGGCCGTGTTGCTCAGCTTCCCGCTGCCTTACATTGCCAACACCGCCGGCTGGATGACCGCCGAACTGGGCCGCCAGCCGTGGCTCATCTACGGCCTCATGCGCACCAGCGAGGGCTATTCCAACACCGTTTCCGCCAGCAACGGCCTGTTTACGCTGCTCGGTTTCATGGGCCTCTACGCGCTGCTGGGCCTCCTGTTCACGGTCCTCATCTATCGCGAGATCAGCAACGGCCCGGAGCCCAAGGCCGTCAAAGCCGTTCACGCCGACTAACGGCAAAACTGGGTGCCCCACCCTAGCCACGTTTTTGTTCTTGTGGCTAGGGTGGGTGAGCACAAACTCTGACCATCGCTTTTCAGGAGTCTCATCATGATGGGTTTCATCTGGTTCTGGCTGGTTGCGGTAATGATCGTCGGCTACGTCGTCCTCGACGGTTTCGATATGGGCGTGGGCGTGCTCCACCTGTTCCTGGTCCGCACCGAGGCCGATCGCAAGGCCGCCCTCCGCAGCATCGGCCCGGTCTGGGACGGCAACGAGGTCTGGCTGCTGGCCGGCGGCGGCACCCTCTACTTCGCCTTCCCCTTGCTCTACGCCTCGGCCTTCAGCGGCTTTTATCTGCCCCTGATGATCGTGCTCTGGCTGCTCATCCTCCGCGGCGTCAGCCTGGAACTGCGCAACCACGTCGAGGTCGGCGTCTGGCGCGGGTTGCTCGACGGGATCTTTGGACTGGCCAGCGCCCTGCTCGCCGTCTTCTTCGGCGCGGCCCTGGCCAACGTGCTGCGCGGCGTTCCCCTGCAGGCCGACGGCTACTTCTTCCTGCCCCTGTGGACCAACTGGCAGCCCGGCGTCCATCCCGGCATTCTGGACTGGTACACGGTCATCGGCGGTGTCGTGGCGCTGGTGGCTCTCACCCTCCACGGCGCGCTCTGGCTCACCATCAAGGTCTCTGGCGAGTTGGAGCAGCGCGCCCGCCGCATCGTCACGCCGCTCTGGCTGGTGCTTGTGGCGCTCACCGTGGTCAGCCTCATCGCCACCGTCGCCGTCCGTCCGGTCAGCCTGAACAACTACTTCAACGTCCCGGCCACCTTTGCGATCCCCGTCGGCGTGGTAGCCGCTCTGGCCGCCATCTGGTTCTTCAATCGCGCCGCCCAGCCCGTCAAGGCCTTCGTTTCCTCTTGCTTGTATCTATTCCTGATGCTGGCCGGAGGCTGCTGGGGCCTCTATCCCACGCTGCTGCCCGCCACCACCGGCGCGGCCTACAACATCACCCTGGCCAACTCCATCTCCGGCCCGCATACCCTGGCTGTCGGCCTGGTCTGGTGGGGCTTCGGCATGACCCTGGCCCTCTGCTACATCGTCTTCGTCTACAGCCGCTTCACCGGCAAGGTCGATCTGGACTCCGCCAGCCACTAACCGGGCTGCCTGACAACACATGCAAAGCAAAAACGGGGCTGGCAGGAATTCACTTCCTGCCAGCCCCGTTTTTCGTTCTTCTTCGCAGCGTTTCAACGTCACTCCTACAGCGTCACCAGCGGCGAATGTTCCGCCGGGCTGTACGCTGCCGCTTCGTTCTGCAGTTCCGGGTCCCAGTTCTTCGGCTCGTAGATGCAGCACGGTTCCTGCGCCAGCGGATCGCCGGTCAAGGCATAGGCGCGGGCGCGCGAACCGCCGCAAATCTCCTTGTACTCGCAGGCGCCGCACTTGCCTTCCAGCTTGCTGGTGTCCCGCAACGACTTGAAGATGGGCGCGTTGCGATAGATGTCGGCCAGCGGCGTCTCGCGGATGTTGCCGGCGTGGATGGGCAGAAAACCGCTGGGATAGACGTTGCCCACATGGGAGATGAACATGAATCCCTTGCCGTCGTTCACTCGCCGCGTGGCCCAGCCCATGTTCCGCGTCTTGGGGTCGCTGGTAGGCGTGCCCGCCTCAAAGCTCTTTCCAGCTTCGGCGCCGTGCGGATGCCCGTGGCCCATCTTCCGCTCTTCCAGATTGTTCTGAAGCAGGTAGCGCCGGTAGTGCATGGCTTCCGTTGTCTTGATCTGGAAGTTCACCCGGTGCGACAGCTCGTAAATCTTGCCGAAAACCTGCTCGAACTCTTCGCCGCTTAGCAGGTCGTCCAACTGGCCGCGGCCCACCGGAACCAGGAAAAACACGTTCCACATGACGATGGCCATCTTCTCGAACAGTGCGCACAGGTTGTCCAGATCGTGGGCGTTATGGCGGCTGATGGTGGTGTGCACCTGCACGGGAATGCCCGCCTCGTTGGCCCACTCAATGGCCTGGATGGTGCGCGCATAGGCGCCGGGAAGGCCGCGGAAGGTGTCGTGAATCTCGGGCGTCGAGCCGTCCAGCGAAATGCCCAGCCGAACCAGCCCCGCCTCTTTCATCTTGAACATCGCCTCGCGCGTCAGCAGCGGCGTGGCGCTGGGCGTCACCGCCACCGATACGCCCTTGTCCGCGGCGTAGCGGATCAGCTCAAAAACGTCCTTGCGCTTCAGCGGGTCGCCGCCCGTGAAAACGAAGATGGGGATGTGCATCTCGGCGATCTGGTCGATCAGAGCCTTGCCCTCCGCCGTGTTCAGCTCGTCCGGGTGGGCAATCGGCTGGGCAGCGGCGCGGCAATGCTTGCAGGCCAGGTCGCAGGACTGGGTAATTTCCCAGATGGCGAGGAAGGGTGTTTCGTCGTAGTTCAACCCGCCGCGGGCGGGGATATTGCGCATCGGTTCCATAGGGCCTCCAAATGAATCGCGGCGGGCCGGCCTGCAAAGCAGGTCCTGCACCGGGGGCCTGATCGGGAGATTGATCCGTTTCCCAAATAAAAGGTTACTCGAAACCCTGCCGAAAGGCTTGTTTTTGCCTGGGAGGAAGCCGCCATGGGCGGTACCGGCAGAACTTCGTACTCTGGGAAACCGCTCTTGATTGCCACGATTCCACTCTAGAAGACCAGCAAGGAGGCAGTGCGGGCTGTGATATGGATCACTTTTGCTGGCTTGACCGGTTTGCTCGAGGCTCTCCCGCTGGACTTTCACCCGGAAAGAGTGCAGAATCCCGGCTCTGGCAACGAGTTCCTTGAGATCGGCGTCTTATCAGGCAGAACGCAGAGGATCGAAGAACCCGATCCGGATTGCATCTCGCTCCGGCAAGTGATTTAACTCACAGTGGCATGTGCCGCCGGGCACCGTTTTACCCCTCCGGCTCTGCCATTGTATGTCCGCACCCTAAGGAGGTTCCCATGGCACCCACCGTCAAGCCAGGTTGGAGCAAACCCTCCAACATCCTGTTCGCCTCCGAGATTCCCGCCAACGAGAAGGCCTTCGCCTTTGCACTTGCGCAAGCCGCGGAGTTCAGCGCAAATCTCATCCTCTTCCACGCCTATGACACGCTGGTCGTCGCCGCGTCGGAGACCTCCGGCGTCCGCTACTACGACTATGCCGCCGCTGCCCGCACCGAAGTGCAGCATCTTGAGCCTCTTGCCCAGCGCGTCCGCGCGGCTGGCGTGCAATGCGAAGTGGTTGTACGCCCTGGCCTCGCCGCCGACCAGATTCTCGCCTTCCTGCGCGAAAGGGATATCGACCGCATCGTGATGGGCACCCACTCCCCCGGCCCCATCGGCAAATTGCTGGTCGGCTCGGTCGCCGAAGCTGTTCTGCGCACCGCCAGAGTGCCGGTCTTCATCGTCGGTCCCGAAGTGGTCGACGGCGGCTACCGCAACTTTGCCACCCGCACCATCCTCTGCGCCGTCAGCATGCAGGAAGCCAGCTATCTGGTGGCCACCTTTGCCGCGCATATGGCCGTCCAGCACAACGCGCGCCTCATTCTGCAGCATGTCATCCGGCCCCAGGAGCGCGCTGAGGCTCTTGCCAACCGCAGCATCGATCAGATCGAGGCTGACCTGATCAAGCTGATTCCAGAGGAGTTGCAGTCCAAAATTGCCGTGCAGACCATCGTGGTGCCCGGCGATCCCACCGAGGAACTGCTCTACCAGGGCAGGGCCCAGCAAGCCGACCTTATCGTGCTGGGCGCGCAGGGCGCATCGGCCTTTGCCGCCGTCACCCGTCACGGGGTGGTCTACAAGGTGCTGGCCCACTCCCATTGCCCGGTCATTACACTTTCGCCCGCCGTTCTGGCAGCGTGCGGCGCGAACGGAGAAAAGCACCATCCGGCCGATGTCTACATGGCCGGCGTGTTTTAACCGGAACGCCGGAGTGGATCCTCTCGAGGTAGGATCCACTCCGGCAAATGAGGCTTACTTTGACGATTTGCCGGCCGCAACCGGAAGTTCAACTTTGGTCGGGGCGTTAGCAGCACAGGGTAAGCCTCCGCTCAGCGCGCCGGTAATTCCCTGCCCCTCGGTAATCGTATAAATCCTGTCCACGGCCGGCAGTTTCACCATTTCCTTCGTGCCGTCGGGCCAGTGAATCTCCGCCGTGCCCGCGTCAGTCGCGTCGCCCAGCCCGAAGTGCGGGCGCGGATCGTTGACCGAGATATAGCTGCCGCTGGACATCACATCCTGGCGCATGCGCATCCCGTTGGCCTTCAGGAAAACCGTGGCGCCGGTGGCGTCTTTGGGGCTCTTGCCCATGCCCACCAGCTTCATCTCCACCCAATGATGATGGTCGTCGTTCACGTTCCGCAGCAGCGTGGGCGGCCTGTCCATGTTGTTGATGACCACATCGATCTTGCCGTCGTTGAACAGGTCGCCAAACGCCGCTCCACGCGCCGGGATCACAACCGCCAGCCCTGAGCCCTTGACCGGTGGAATGTACTCGAACCGCCGTCCTTTTCCGTTGGTTTCCGGCACGTTGTGGAACAGCAGCGGCCGCTCCGCCCAGGTGGTGCCCCAGTCGTGCTCGTCCACCTGCGGATAGACGTGCCCGTTGACCGTCATCAGATCCAGCCAGCCATCGTTGTCGTAGTCGATGAAGGCGTCGCCCCAGCCCACAAAAGGAATCGTGGTCTGGGCAATACCCGCCTTATAGCTCACGTCGCTGAAGCTGGCGTCCCCATCGTTGTGGTAAAGCACCTTGTAGTCGTCGCCAAAGTCATCGACAAAAAGGTCCAGCAGCCCGTTGTTC
>CAVZNE010000098.1:0-7754 GCA_963776445.1 Terriglobales bacterium | reverse complement strand
ACTTCAGCGTATTGCTATCGCTGCGGTAGAACTCTGCCAGCAACTGGTCCAACCGCCCGTACCCATTGCCGTGCGCGATAATCCGCTCAGCGAGTTGGAAAAACTGTATCCACTGGATAGCTTGAAGAAGCGTGCGCGGCGGCTCACTAACGATTGCTTCACAGGTCTCAGCCACAACCCGGTAATGCCCAGCCAGATTGGAAGGAGCGTCGCTCGCCAGTTTGGCAGCCTCTTCGGCGTGGCGTCTCACCCAGCGCTGGATACTTTCCACAACCAACTCTTGCGCGGCCAGATAGTGGGCGGCAGCCTCGTTGCGGTTGGCTTGGTGGCGCGCTTTCCAATGCCGAATCTTCTTGAGCAACCCACCCCAGCCTAGTTCCAAACCAATCGACAGGTCCGGACAGGTGTGCGCGTAGCTGATACCGCCCGCGCCTAATCTGCGCGCCTCGAAACCCGCCTCGTGCACTTCGTCCGGATAGCGGAAGCAGCGGGCCTCGTCCAGTTGCCAGTGAAACTCTCCCACCACTTCTTCTTCGGGATGAATTTCGCATGGACTATGGTCGAGGAAGAACGCGTAATCCCGTGCCCAGTTGAGCACATCGTTTTCCAGCCCTTCGACTCGCGACGGCATCCCGGCGGCATCCGCAAAGGGCGTACCAAGGAATACGCGGCAATTGTTGTCGCCGATGTTGATGCGCTCGCTGATCGCCTGGTCGCCGGTGGGTGGGGCAAAGCCCTCGCCAGTTCCGGACCAGTGATAGACCAGAAACTCCGGATTGTCCACGAAGTTGCTGCGCCGCCCCTCGCGGCCCAGACGGTCCCGCCGCTCAGCCAATCGGACCATGCGATCATCGCGAACCGGCCGGCAAGCTTCTCCGCCCAAGAAAGAGCCGGAGTTTACAGCCTTCGAGTCGTTGTGGACATCAACTTCGATCGAGTTCATTAGCGCTCCCCTCGCTTTCCACGCGCCGCAGAAAATGTGTTCATCGACACAATGATGCATTACTTTTGCCGAAGATGTACAACCAGATTCCGCGCAATGCACATTCTGCTCACCAGATTCCAGGTACGCGACGCTGTACGGATATTCTACGTAAGCGATAAAGCAGAGGATAGCACGACGACTGATACTCTCGCTACAAAGACCTGAATCCTGTGTTTAGAGCTGTCTGCCGGGCGCCACCGCCAGAAACAAGTAACAACGCGGTTCCGGTCCCGGCGCAAGCTCAGGTACACGCGAAACTGCTTGTTTGCTTCGAATAACGTTTTTCAACGATTGGGCATTCCAGCCTTCCGTCGCATGGCAAATGTAATAGCCCTTGTTGTAGCATCGTTAGAACGCGCCGGATTGAAGGTACGGGAGGTGACAGTGGCTGTGCGAATGAAGGATATTGCCAGGGATCTCGGTGTATCCGTTGTTACTGTTTCTAAGGTTTTCAACAATCATAAAGATATAGGCCCCGCTACGCGGGAGCGCGTTTTGCGCCGGATCAAGGAACTCAACTATCAACCAAGCCTTCATGCGCAAGGACTTGCATCCGGGCAATCTTTCATGATCGGCCTTATCGTTCCAGACCTCGTCCATGTTTTCTTCTCGGAAGTCGCCAAGAGCATCTCCTCAGCCATCCGCAAGGAAGGATACGGGTTGATCATCTCTTCTTCAAACGACGACCCGCGGTTGGAGCAGGAAGAACTGCTGATGATGATGCGTCATCGGGTGGATGCTCTGATTGTCGCATCTTGCCAGGAAACTTCGAAGCACCTGCGTGAAGTCGCCGAGGAAGTTCCACTTATCCTCCTGGATCGCAAGTATGAAGACTTCAAGACGAATTTTGTGGGGACCAACGACATTCTTGTCGGCCAGGTGGCCACCGAGCACCTTATCGAGAGGGGGTTTCGAAGAATAGCGTATATAGGAGGGAAGAAGGTTAGCACGTCGCAGGAAAGAATGCGCGGTTACAGAAAGACACTTCTTCACCACGGAATCTCTGTCCCGGAGTCATACATAGTGGAGCGCAAACATTCCGACGCGTCGGACGATACAACTGGCTGTCAGGCCATGAAGAAACTTCTGAAAGTGAAGCCGCGGCCCGACGCCGTGTTTTGCTTCAATGATCCGGCAGCGATTGGGGCGATGAACGCCATTCTTGCCGCAGGACTCAGAATCCCGCAAGATATAGCGATTATCGGCGCAGGTAACATTCGGTATGCCGAGTCATTCCGGGTACCTCTGTCGTCCGTCGATGTATCTCGCGACTCCCTTGGCGAATATGTCGGAAATCTGGCCATCCAGATTACTGCCAGGAAGAAGCCTGCACGTCGGAAGTCGATTGTTGTTCAGCCACGGCTAATTGCACGCGATTCGACCGGAGCGAAGCCACGTGTGCCATGTGGGCATTGAATCAATTGGCATTCTCATGGACAAATTGTTTCCGTGATGCGAGTTCTGCTACCTATGCATATTTCCCTCAGGGAACGTTTGATCAAGTACCAGATTCAAGAAAACCATCCCTGAGGGGATAAATGGCTGGGTTGAAACCCAGCCCTACCAGCCCGCGTTGATTATGCGGACCTTATCGGCGCCCTTCGACAGGCTCAAGGCAGGCTTTGATGCCGCGCCCTTTCAAAACATGACTTATTCAGAGCTACTTAGTGCATGATAATAGACTCGTCTCTTTCTGGATGTGCGGCTTCTCCGCTGAACCGCGTCAAGGCAAGGTGCTTTACATTCTCGGCATCCAATGCGCACCCAAAATAGTCCTGCAGATTTGCACCCCATCGGGCCTTGCAGTCCCGAAGCGCAATGTGGTCTGCATTACGGAGCGAATAGACGGGGGTTGCATGAGGTTCGAGTCCAGGCATGTCTGGCGGTGTCGGACGATTGTCGAAGGCTCCGCCGGGGTATTTTGTCCAGCGGTCGATCTGGATGTCGACGTTATCGAGCAGGACATTTTCAATGGGGTTCTCCTTGCAGCCCTCGATCCGAGCGCTGTTTTCGGCTCTACCCTTGACGTTGCGAATGCGAATATCGTGCAGCCTGCCAACCTTTTCACCTGCGACGCGCGGCCAAACGGTAAGCGAGATGGCCTCTCCCCATCCCCACCAGCGAGCGGCATGGTGTTCTGCGACAACTTCAATATCGCTGAATTCAATATCGTGAATCTCTCCGCCATGGCGATGCGTAATGGTTGGGCCACGGCCGCCGGACAGCACTTTACAATGTTCAAAACGCACCTTGGATATATCTCCCGAAGTCTCTGTGCCGATCTTCAGTCCTGCATCGCGCGTCTTCACCTTGCAGTCTTTTACAACGATATTCTTTGTATCTCCATAGTCTACTGACTGCTCGCTGGCCTTAATGACAATGCCATCATCCGCACACTCAATATCGCAGTTGCGAATCTCCATATCGCGACAGCGATCGGGGTCGATGCCGTCGCAATTGGGCACATCAAAATAGTTCCTGATCGTGATTCCATCCACGAGCACGCGCTCGCATCCCAACATGTAGAGTCCCCATTGAGGCGCGTGCCCAAAGGAGATTCCGCTCACTTCCAGGTCGCTGCAGGCAGTGAGATGAAACATGCGCGGCCGGAACGGCAGCGGCTCCCAACGTTCATCCTTGGCGGAATAGGTGGTCATGAACTTCATGGCCTGTCCGTCGATGTGCCCGCTTCCGGATATCTTCAGTCCTACGGCCCTGTCCGCCGTCAGAATGCCAGGATTCACGGAAGGGTAGTGGGCCGGGTTGGTACTGGCCAAAAGTTGCGCATCATCGGCCAGATGAAAATCGATGCCGCCTTTGAGCGCCAGAGAGCCAGTGAGGAAGCGCTTGCCGCCCGGCAGAAGCACGCGCGCGCCGAACCCACATGCTGCCGCTACATCAATGGCTTTCTGGATCGCCCTGGTATCGAGCGCCATCCCATCGCCAGTCGCGCCATAATCCAAGACATTGAAATCTCGCGGTTGCGGCTTCACAACAATTCCCATGGCTGCACAACCTGCGTACTGCATGAATTCACGCCTGCTTAAAGTCATAGAGAGATGGCCTGCCTTTCATCGAATCGAAGTGGATGCGCATTCGCAGTGAAAAGATTCTTCATGGAATTGCACTTGTTGAATTCAACAGAATTGATCACTGCCATTGCCATGCGCGCACCCCGTCGCCGGAGGCACTGGATATGATTCCAATATTAGAGCGGCGAACAGCAGGTCAGCCGCTATGAATAGATAGATCGGAATGTTCCTCAAAAGAATGATGGGCAGCGAACGCAGATGCAATTGCGCGCTCGCTGCCCATCAGGTTAGAGCCCAAAGATGTTTTCAGGCGTTAGAATACGATTTTCCCGCCGATCTGCATGGTGCGCGGGGTATTGGCGGTACTCGTGATTTGGCCAAAGTTTGTGTCGTAAATGCCCTGATCCGGTCCCCCGAACTGAGGCCGGTTGATGGCGTTGAACGACTCGACGCGAAGCTGGAAGTAGGTGTGTTCGGTGAAGTTGAAGTTCTTCAAAGCCGATGCATCGAAGTTGTTGGGACCATCCCAACGCAGGTTACCGTACGCGCTCTTGAAGGTACGGATGTGGTTTTGAGGCTGATCCCAGTAGTTACGATCGAACGCATTGACGTTGAACGCCGGGACGCCAGGAGCTGCCTCGCGCTTGTTGTAATGCATCGGTTGTCCGGTAAGGACCATATCACCCCAGGTCAGCGGATTGCAGGTCTGGTAAACGTAGGAACCATCGACGTTCCATCCACCGAACGGAATGTCGAGGATTCTGCGAAGGTTTCCGCCGAACTGCCTTCCCTTTCCATAGGGCACGCGATAGCTAAGCGTTGCCTGAACGTGGGTTGGACGGTCGTAGGTGGAAATGCGCTTTTCGGGACGGGGGTCAAAGTTGTTGAGATAGGTGAGGCGCTCGAGCAGCTTGGACCACTGATAGTTTGCGATGAGGGTGATGCCATTGCCGGCACGCTTCTCAACACGAACGTCGAGGGCGTTGTAGTAGGAACTGCCAAAGGGAGCGTCCTGAACGGTGATCGTGCCCCACTCAGGATACTTGGAGAGCAACTGTGACAGCGAGATGGTAGGGCTGTTCAGAGTGCTGTTGGGAAGCAGTCCCTGGAAGGGATTGGCCACCGCGTCGTTCATGTTGAAGTTGGTGGCCGTGGTCAAATAAGACGGGTTGATGTAGTTGGGATAGTAGTTGATGGGAAGCTTTACAGCGTGGTTTCCGATGTAGACAGCTTCGACCAGGGTCTGGGCCGGCAACTGGCGCTGAAAACCTAGGTTCCAGCGTTGGGAGTAACCATTCTTCACGGACGGGCTGAAGACGGTGATGGACTGGCCAAGGAAAGTCGACAGTCCCTTGGAGGAGCCTGACGGCGGTGTCATTCCGGCAGGGAACGGGTTGGCGAGGGTGCCATACGGCGTGTGGAATGTGTCGTTCGACGCGATCAACGTCGTCGTCGTGCTGAAACCTTGCTGATTGACCTGATTGTTGAAGGGGACGGTGGGTTGAACGAAGATGCCAAAGCCGCCGCGGATTGAAGTGTTACCACCCAGTTTTCTCGGTGTGTAGGAGAATCCGATGCGCGGGCTGAAGTCGTTGGACCGGTCATCGAAAATGTTGCGGCTGGTGGGGCTGGCAAAGGTCAGACCGCCATTGACGGCCAGGGGTGAAGTGAGTGGAATGATCGTTTGCGGATTCCCGTTATAAGCAGCGATGGCGGAACTGGCGATGGGACTCGGCGAGGTATAGTCGAAACCATTGACCACTCGGCCATGGCGCTCCCAGGCTGGGAAGTCCTTGTCATAACGGAGACCCAGATTGATGGTCAGGTCGTGCCTGACGCGCCAATCGTCCTGGATGAACATGGAAAGATAAGAGGCAGTCGAAACGGAGGAAGCGTTCTGGTCGAACTGTCCGCCGCTCGGCAACCCCAGCAGAAGAGCTGCGACGTCATCCCCCATGACAGTTCCAATGAAGTTGTTGTTCCCAACCGTCGGCCGTACCCAACTGTTGTCGAAGCTGAAGGCGCCGTTGCTGTTGCCGAAGGTGAGCTGTCCTTTTTGAAAGCGCCGTGTATCGACGCCGATTTTGGTTGTGTGTCTGCCAAACTGCCTCTGAAGATCGCTCAGAATGCTGTAGCTGTTGTAGGGCGCCAGGCTATAGGAGGTGGTAGGAACTCCCATCGAGATCACCGAGGTGGACATGTTGATGCGCGGGAAAAGGGGCGCTTCGGAATCCGCATGCAAATAGGAAGGGAAGCCCATGGTGGTGGTGTCAAAGCCGCCGCCGGTGGACGTCTGATCCTGCACGTAACGCTCGAAGTTGACGCGCGTCTCACCCACCAGAGACTTGCCCAGTGTGTACGTATCGGCTATCGTTCCGCCGGTGTTGATGCGGCTCAGGAAATCGCCGAGCGCGGGATTGCTGTTGCCCAGCACCTGGTTCTCATACTGCAGGCGATTGTTGCGGCGGAAGGTGACAAAGAGCTTGTTCCTGGCCGAGATGTTGTAATCGACGCGCGCCAGGTCGTTGTAGTAGTTGTCTCCGGTTTTCGCCTTCGAGAGGTAGTTTTGCGTGCCATCAGCGTAGAGCGGCGTGATGTTCGGCTTGGGATAGTAGGCGAGAATGGCCTGTCCGATTTTGCTGATTTCGCTGGCCGGGATGATGTTGTTGGCATAGGGTTGGCGCGTGGTTACATTACCGACCTGCACCCCGGTGTAGGGATCGTAGAGCTGGTACGCCGAGCCCTCGGCGAGGTTGGCGGAAAAATCGCCGGTGCGTTCAGCCTCAGTCGGGACTGTGGTTGTGTTGTTCAGAGGATACGAGTCCTTGAGGCCCTCGTAGGCGTAGAAGAAGAAGAGTTTGTTCCTGCCGTTGAAAAGCTTGGGAAGGAACACGGGGCCGCCCACCGATCCACCGTACTGGTTGTACCGGGAGTTAGTTTTTGCCCAATGATACCGATCATTAAAATAGCTGTTGGCATTGAGATAGGAGTTCTGGTTGAACTCAGAGAGCGTGCCGTGAAGATGGTTGGTGCCGCCCTTGGTGATCTGGTTGGCGATACCGCCGGCGCTGTGCCCATACTGGGCATCGGACGCAAATACATGCATACGGACTTCGGAAACCGCATCCATCGGCGGGCTGTAGGAGATGGAGTTGTCGGAGGCGTTGTCAGGAGAGCCATCCATGAGGATTTCGCTGTTCTTGTTGGGCAGACCGCCGACACTGAAGTTGGAGATGCCGCTGTTATCGAATGCGCGAATCTGGCCGGGATTGGCGGTGTAGACCACGCCGGCTGTGTACTGCGTGAGGACCATGGGGGTGCGTCCGAAGAGCGGCAGATCCTCTACCATTGTGGTGGTGACAACCTGGCCGAGGGAGTCGTCCTCGGTTTGCAACTGGGGAGAGACCGCCGTGACCTCAACGGTCTGCTGCTCGTTGCCCACCTGAAGGAGGATATCGTCCGTGGGATGATCCCCGACCATGAGGGCCAAACCCTGCTGTTCGAAGCGCTTGAAGCCCTGCGCCTCTGCAACGATCTTGTAGGTTCCCGCTTTCAGGAAGGGTAGTGTGTACTGCCCCTTATCGTTGCTCCTGCATGTGGTCTGCTCACCGGTGTTGATTTCGGTGGCTACCACCTGGATTCCTTGCATCACGGCGCCGGTACTGTCCGTGATCGCGCCGCTTATGGTGGCGGTTGTTACCTGCGCCATCAAGCCTGACGGAATCAAGACAATGGCA
>CAVZNE010000097.1:0-3429 GCA_963776445.1 Terriglobales bacterium | reverse complement strand
GAGTACGCCTTGCTGGGGCTCGTCCGAGGCGTTGGTTACGTCGGCCACCACCGTCAGTTCGGCCGCCGAAAGCTGGTCGTCGGTGAACCGGGTCAGGACTGCCGGGTTGCGCAGCGTAAGCGGACCACTGCGTTCCAGATAGACGTTGCGCCACAGCCCCATGCTTTTATCGGCCGGCGCGGGATTCCAGTCGACGAAGTTGATGCCAAGGTCGTTCTCGGTCTGGACGAAGGTCTCCACCGCGATGGAGTTTTTGACGCCGGGCCGGAGCAGTCTGGAAACCTCGAATTCGTAGCTGCGATAGGCTCCGGCAACCTGCCGATCGTTTGCGATCAGGGTTCCATTCACCCAGATATTGGCACGGTAGTTGATGCCGTTGAAGTGCAACCACGTCATTTGCCGCCAGTTGGAGGGAAGAACGAACTCCGTACGATACCACCAGGAGCAACGGTAGGGGCTGTCGGCCGTCAGGGGCAGATTGGCGTAGATTTTTCCCGCCGGGTAGCTGGTCCCGGGAATCTTCAAGAGATTGGCGCCGAAATAGGGGTCTTCAAACTTGCCGGCAATCACCTGTGCTCCCAGCGCGGTGGCTGGAACACTGGTTTTCAGCCACCGCGATGTGTCGAAGCCGGGGCGCGAGATCTCGGCTCCCCCAGCCCTCAAATCACAGGACGATTGCAGCGCCCAGCCCTGCTCCAGCGGCAGACGAACTGCGGAATCTGCCAATGGCAAACCGTGTGCGATGTTCGAAAAAACAAAATAAAGGAACAGGAACGATATCGCCAATCCCTTTGAGTAACCCATCGCAGCCTCGCGTCCCGCGCTCTCCGCCTCAAAGCATCTTCATTCGGAGGATTCCCCTTTGACAGAACTCACAGAATAGAAGTACTCTTTGGCGATCATGTACGACCATATTCACACATATCCAAACATCTGTCTAGCGGTCAGCGGCACTCAGGATCGAACTTGCCGATGTCGTAGTTTTTATCAATTGAGGAGGCTGGTTTGCTCGTCGGATACCCAGTTGCCGTGCGGCGCCACCGGCAGCGTCAACAAGAAAAAAGATCCCCGAAATCGTCTGAGCCGTGTGGTTCGGCTCAGGCAAGGCCTATTGTTTTAGAGACAGGAGTCCACTGTGAGCGTTCTACCGATTACTGCTTTGATGAATCAACTCCCGCTCGATCATGAGCGGTTTTCCGGACACCGCGATCTGGAATCCCGTCTCAAAGCGACGCTCCGCGGCGATGTCTTGTTCGATCTTGGCTCGCGGGCGCTGTACGCGGCCGACTCGTCCAATTACCGGCAGCTCCCGGTGGGAGTGATCGTGCCGAAGGACGCAGCCGACGTGGAAGCTGCCTTGTCTGCCTGCAGAGCAATGGGTGCAGCCGTGCTGCCGCGCGGTGCGGGAACGAGTTTGGCGGGGCAATGCGCCAACGTTGCCGTAGTCTTCGATTTTTCCCGGTATATGAAGAGCCTGCAGGGCATCGATCCGGAGGCGAAACTGGCGCATGTGCAGCCTGGGATTGTTCTGGACCGGCTGCGCGAGGCCGCCGAGGTCCATCACCTGACGTATGCCCCCGACCCCGCCACGCACAGCCGTTGCACCCTGGGCGGCATGATCGGCAACAACAGTTGCGGCGTCCACGGGCTGCTGGGCGGCAAAGTGGTGGACAATGTGGAATCGCTGGACCTGGTGCTGTACGACGGGACCTGCATGACCGTTGGCCGCACCAGTCCAGGCGAAATCGAAGCCCGAATTCGCGGCGGCGGACGCGTTGGAGAGATCTATGCGCAACTGGCGGAACTGCGCGACCGCTACGCAGGCCTGGTGCGGGAACGGTTCCCTCGCATCCCGCGGCGCGTCTCTGGCTACAACCTGGACGAGCTGCTGCCTGAAAACGGCTTCAATCTTGCCCGTGCACTGGTCGGCTCGGAAGGCACCTGCGCGACCGTCGTCTCCGCCACGCTGAACCTGACCTCGAGCCCTCCGTGCCGTGTGCTCACGGCCCTGGCCTTTGACGATCCATTCCTGGCGGCCGACGCCGTGCCGCGGATTCTTGAGTTTGGGCCGATTGGTTTGGAGGGCTTCGATCGCCTGCTTGTGGACTTCATGCAGCGCAAGCATCTGGCCGACGACGATATCAAGCTGCTGCCTCCGGGCGGCGGCTACCTGCTGGTGGAGATGGGCGCATGGGAGGCTGAAGAGGCACAGGCCAAGGCGGAAGCGCTGGTGGCTGCCGCGAAGGGCTGGCCTGAAGCTCCGAGAGCGCGGATTTACAGCAACAAAGATGCAGAATCCGTGTGGAAGATTCGCGAGTCGGCGCTGGGCGCCACCGTTTTTGTTCCCGGAGAGCCTGAGGGCTGGGAGGGCTGGGATGACGCCGGCATTCCCCCTGTTCACCTGGGCGCCTACCTGCGCAAGCTGACGGCGCTGATGGCCGAGTACGGCTACCGCAGTCCGCTTTATGGCCATTACGGTCAGGGCTGCGTTCATCTGCGCATCAACTTCGACTTCCGCTCCATTGAGGGTCTTCGCCGTTTCCGTGAGTTCATTGATCGCGCCGCCGACCTGGTGCTCTCACTGGGCGGATCGTTGTCTGGCGAACACGGCGACGGCCAGGCCCGCGCCGCGCTCTTGCCCAAGATGTTCGGCCCGGAGTTGATCAAAGCCTTCCAGGAATTCAAGGCCATATGGGACCCGGACAACAGGATGAATCCTGGCAAGCTGGTGGATGCCGTGCGGGTTTACGACCCGGTCGAGAACCTGCGCCATGGGCCGCCCGTCGAGGGCCGTGAGGAAGCTCATGAGCACGCTGAGCTTGAAACCCATTTTCTCTTTGCCGCCGATCAGGGCTCGCTGGAGCGCGCCACCGCGCGCTGCGTGGGCGTGGGCGCGTGCCTGAAGACGGAAGGCGGGGTTATGTGTCCCAGCTACCGCGCGACCGGCAAAGAGCAGTACTCGACGCGCGGCCGTGCGCGGCTGCTGTGGGAGATGCTGGCGGGCGCGCTGCGCAAGGAGGGCTTTCAGAGCAAGGCGGTACATGAGGCGCTGGACTTGTGTCTCAGTTGCAAGGCATGCAAAACCGAGTGCCCGGTGCAGGTTGACATGACCGCTTACAAGTCGGAGTACCTGGCCCAGCGTTACAAGGGGCGTCCGCACCCCCTGCATCATTACATCTTCGGCTTTGCCGACCAGTTGGCCCGCTGGGGCTCGCTCAGCCCCGCGCTCACCAATGGCCTGCTCAGCGGTCCCCTCACCAGTCCGCTGATCAAGCACATTGTGGGCGTGGCGCAAGAGCGTCAGATGCCCCAGCTTGCCCGGAAAAGCTACAGGAAGGCTAGAGCCGCGGCCTCTGAAACCAGCAACGTGCCCCGCTCGGCAAACGCGCGCCATGCGGAAGCGCCCTCCGCTCGGCAACGGGTGCTGTT
>CAVZNE010000096.1:0-11201 GCA_963776445.1 Terriglobales bacterium | reverse complement strand
CGTTCTCATACGCCCCCTCATTCCCCAGACCATTTCCATATCCCGCCGAAGGGTCCATCGCTGCCCGCCCCAAAACTGGGCGCCCCATCCATTCCGCAACATCATGCGGAATGGGTGGGAAAGCAACCAGGCTGACCAGCGCTGGCCCCGCCGCAGGGGTCGCAGGTGCGCTATAGCGATTCCAGAATTGGTGTACCAGAACCCATCCACTCAAGTCGGTGCGAGCCTCAGCGAGCGACGACCTTGCACCAGGTGAACGGGGCATAACTATTCTGGAATCGCACTATTGATCCGGCCCATAAATAGAAGCACCGTGCCCCATCCACTTCGCAGGCTTTATCGCGAGATGGGTGGGAGGGCAATAACACTATTTGAGGGCCGGTTCAATAAGACACACCAAAACGCGCCAATTTTCGGCGTTTTTCTACCAAAAACGACTCTTTGAGACCCTTTTGTACCCATTGTCCCCTAAACCAGCGTATTTATATGCACACGATCCGATCCCCGAAAAGCGCTTCTCCCCTATAAATGCCGCACTTCCAGCGTCACCCCGCTCGGAAACTCCTGCAATACGGACGTGACTCCGCTCTTGACCCGCATTTTCCATTACAGGGCAATATGAATCTTGATGAAGTGTGATGTAGCGCACATCCACCCGTTCTTCACGATGCGTATTTTTCTCAACATCCGGTACGAGCCTCAAGCGGCTGTTCCTCACTGCTTCTTCACCTTTCAGCCGCCAGGGTGTCCGCCGGCACCTGCACCGCACACGAGGTTGGCATGGGTCAGTCCATTTGGAATTCGATGCAACAGAAGGGCTATAGCCGCAGAGACTTTCTCCAGTTCTGCGCCGCGGCCGCAACCATGGCTGGGCTGGGCCAAACCGGCGCCGCCCAGGTTGTTTCGGCCTTCGAAAAGAAGGAAAAACCGGCCGTTATATGGATGCACTTTCAGGAGTGCACCTGTTGTAGCGAGTCGTTCATCCGCGCGTCGCATCCGATTGTGGTCGATGCGCTGCTCGATGTGATGTCGCTCAACTACACTGAAACGCTGATGGCCGCCTCCGGTTTTCAGGCGGAGAAGAGCCTCAACGACACCATTCGCGATCACAAGGGCAAGTACATTGTCCTGGTCGAGGGCGCGGTGCCTACCGGTGACAATGGCGTTTACTGCATGATCGGCGGCAAGACCGCGGAATCGATTCTGCAAACCGTTGCCAAGGATGCGGCCGCGGTAGTGGCCTGGGGCAGTTGCGCCTCCAACGGCTGCATTCAGGCAGCCCGGCCCAATCCCACCGGCGCCACGCCCATTCACAAGCTCATCGACAAGCCGGTCATCAACGTGCCCGGTTGCCCGCCCATCGCTGACGTAATGATGGCTGTGGTCACCCACCTGCTGGTGCTGGGGAAGATTCCCGCGCTCGACAGCCAGGGCCGGCCCGAGGAGTTTTACGGACGCCGCGTCCACGACACCTGCTATCGCCGTCCCAACTACGACGCCGGCCTGTTCGTCGAGTCCTTTGACGACGAGAATGCGCGCAAGGGCTATTGCCTCTACAAGATGGGCTGCCGCGGCCCGGTCACCTACAACGCCTGCTCGGTCACCAAGTGGAACGAGGGCACCAGCTACCCCATCCAGTCCGGCCACGGCTGCATCGGCTGCAGCGAAGCAGGCTTCTGGGACAACGGCCCCTTCTACCAGCATCTGGCTGCCTTCCCGGGTTTCGGCATCGAGAGCACGGCCGACACCATTGGTACGGTCGTTGGCGTCGCCACCCTGGCCGGAGTTGCGGCCCACGCGGTGGTCACCAACGTGCGCAAGCACAAGGTGATCGCGGAAGTCCACACAGAAGATCAAAAGGAGTTATAAATCCCCATGACACGCGTTGTCGTCGATCCCGTAACTCGCATTGAAGGCCATCTGCGCATTGAGGCAGTGGTAGAAAACGGCGTCATCACGGACGCATTCAGCGCAGGCACCATGGTGCGCGGCCTTGAGAAGATTCTCATCGGCCGCGACCCGCGCGACGCCTGGGCCTTTACCGAGCGCGTCTGCGGCGTCTGCACCACCGTGCACGCCTTGACCAGCGTGCGCGCCGTGGAGAGCGCGCTGGGAATCACCATTCCTCCGACCGCCGAGCTGATTCGCAACATCATGATGACCACACAGTACGTGCAGGATCACGTGATCCACTTCTATCACCTGCACGCGCTCGACTGGGTGGACATTGTGAACGCGCTCAAGGCCGACCCGAAGAAGGCCGCGGAGCTGGCGGGTTCCTTCTCCAAGTGGGACAAGAACACTCCCGCCTATTTCTCTGAGGTGCAGGACAAGATCAAGGCTTTCGCCGCCAGCGGGCTGGGCATTTTTGCCAACGGCTATTGGGGCCACCCGGCCTACAAGCTGCCCCCGGAAGTGAACCTGATCGCGGTGGCGCACTACCTTGATGCGCTGTCCTGGCAGAAGGAGATCGTCAAGATCCACACGGTCTTCGGAGGCAAGAACCCGCATCCGAACTATCTGGTGGGCGGCGTTCCGTGCTCCATCAACATCAACGAAGTGGCCGCCATCAACTCCGAGCGGCTCAACCTGGTCAAGCGGCTCATCGATCAGGCGGACGAGTTCCTCAACCAGGTCTATATTCCCGACCTGCTGGCCGTAGCTTCCTTTTACAAGGACTGGGCCAGTCACGGCAGCGGATTGACCAACTACCTCAGCTATGGCGAGTTCCCTACCCAGGGCTACGGCAAGCCGGAGACCTTCAAGTATGCGCGCGGCGTCGTGCTGAATCGCGACCTCAGCCAGGTGCATCCGGTCAACGCGCGCGACTCGCAGGAGATCAAGGAATACATTGCGCACTCCTGGTACAGCTACGACGGTGGAGACAACGTGGGGCTGCATCCGTGGGAAGGCGAAACCAATCTCAAGTATTCCGGCCCCAAACCGCCTTTCGAGACGCTGGCCGGCTACGAGAAGTACTCGTTCCTGAAGACGCCCCGGTGGAAGGAAAACGCAATGGAAGTGGGTCCGCTGGCGCGGCTGATTGTCTCCTTTGCCGCCGGGCGCACGGACGTGCAAGATTTGGTGAAAGACACGCTGGGCAAGCTCAACGTTCCGGTGACGGCGCTGTTCTCAACGCTGGGACGGACCGCCGCGCGCGGCCTGGATGCGGCGTTGGCCATGACCTGGCTGAAGGAATACTACGGTCAGTTGATGGAACGCGTGAAGATCAACGAAGTTTCCACGTTCAACGGCGAGTTCTGGGAGCCGAAGAGCTGGCCCAAGGATGCCGAGGGGGTTGGGCTGACCGAGGCGCCGCGCGGCGCGCTGGCCCACTACATCAAGATTCACGACGGCGCCATTGCAAACTATCAACTTGTAGTGCCGACCACCTGGAATGGTTCTCCGCGCGATGCCAAGGGGCAGCGCTCCTCCTTTGAACAGGCGCTGATCGGCACACCGGTGGCAAATCTCGAGCAACCGGTCGAGATTCTGCGCACCATCCATTCCTTTGACCCGTGCCTGGCCTGCGCCGTGCATCTGTACGATCCGCAAGGCCGGCACCTTCACCAGGTTTCATTCGAGTGATGCCCATGAGTACTCCTGAAATTGGCGCAGGAAACGTGGTCCCGGCAGTTCCCATTCATCCCGTCGAGTATCGGCGCATTTATGTGTGGGAACTGCCGGTCCGCGTCTACCATTGGATCAACGCGGTGGCCCTGGTGCTGCTCTGTGTCACCGGCTATCTGATTGGCGCTCCCATCCGGGCGTTCTATGCAGCCGAAGCCTACCAGCAGTACTGGTTCGGCTGCATACGCTTCGTCCACTTCGTGGCCGCGTTCGTCTACGTATTCAACTTTCTGGCGCGGCTCTATTGGGGCTTCGTCGGCAACAAATACTCCAGTTGGAGAGCCTTCTTCCCGCTCAGGCCCGGGCAGCGGCAGGAGATTGTCGACGTCATCAAAGCCGACGTGCTGGAGACCAAGCTGCACGGGCCTATCTCCACCGGGCACAACTCGCTGGCTGGGCTGATCTACTTCGGCACCTTCCTGGCGTTTGTCTTCCAGACCATCACCGGCTTTGCGCTGTATTCCAGCATGAGCAATTCGTGGCTGCCACGGATGTTTGTGTGGATTGTGCCGTTGATGGGCGGTGAATTCGGGGTGCGCTTCTGGCACCACCTGTTCCTGTGGTTCTTTGTCACGTTTATCATCGTTCACATTTATCTGGCCTTCTATCACGACTACATCGAGGGGCGCGGTACGGTATCCTCGATCATCGGCGGATGGAAGTTCGAACGGGAGAAGAGTGACAAATAGCCGCAAGAAAACACTTGTGCTGGGCCTGGGCAACGTCCTGATGGGCGACGAAGGCATCGGCGTTCACGTAGTACGGGCTCTGGAAAAGCACCCGCTGCCGGAAGGCGTGGAGTGCCTGGACGGCGGCACCGGCGGCTTTACGCTGCTGGAGCCGCTGCAGAGCGCCGATCATGTTTTGATGATCGATGCGGCGGCCGACGGCAACCCGGAAGGGACCGTCACCCGCACCACGCCGCGCTTCTCGCGCGACTATCCACCCACACTCACCGCGCACGACGTCGGGATCAAAGATCTTCTGGATGTGTTTTACATTCAGGGCGGCGGTCCCGACATTGTGCTGTATGCCATCACCATCAACCCCAAGCAGCCGATTTCGGTGAGTCTGTCTCCCGGCGGGGAGATCGCCGCCAAAGAAGCAGTGGAACGGATTCTGGCGGAATTGCAGGGGCTTCCGGCAAGCAGTTCGGCCGCTGAGCAGGATACGGCGCAGTAGGATCGTTCTGCATTTCCTGATCCTCGAAAAGAGCTACGAGTACACAAGCAGAAAGAGCATGGCGTGTGACGCGCCATGCTCTTTTGCTTTTATCCGTGTTATTCCGGTCCTGCTACTTCAGCGGAGAGAGGCAACTGATCCAATCGCCGAGCAGGGATGGGAAGCAACCCAGCACGACCACAGCGGCGGCAATCAGCACCAGGACGGCCATGGTGATGGGGTGCGCCTTGATGGGCGTCTCATCGACCGCAGGCATGACATACGCCCGTTTGAGCACCTGCAAATAGTAGTAGAGCGAGACCGCGCTGAGCGCCACGGCCAACGCGACAAGCGCAAACGGGACCGGGCCGGCTGAAACTCCCAGGACCGCGGCGAACAGGTTGAACTTGGCCCAGAAGCCGACCAGCGGAGGAATTCCGGCCAGGGACAGGAACAGAACCAGCAGCACCGCTGCCAGCAACGGATTGCGCTTGTGCAGACCGAGGAAAGCATCGAGCCGGTCGCTGCCGGTCGCCCGCTCCACCACGGCAACCGCGCCGAATGCGCCGATGGTGGTGAGGCCGTAGGTGAGGATGTAGTAAAGCACCGCGTTGGAACTGCGGATGGCCGGATTGATGGCATCCACATAGAACTGGAGCGCGCTTCCCTGCCCGGTATACGCGGCATGAGCGGCAATGCCCAGCAGGATGTAACCCGCGTGGGCGATGGCCGAGTAGGCCAGCAAGCGGCGCACGCTGACCTGCACCAGAGCCGCCAGATTGCCGACGATCATGGAGGCTGCGGCGACAATCAGCAGAATGGTCGCCAACTGCGGCCAGGTCTGGTAGACCCCGCGCAGATAGCTCTCGGTAACAGCCTGTGAGCCGCCCGGCATGAGCCAGCCCAAGCTGAGGGTGACCAGCAAGGCGAAGCTCGCTACCTTGGAAACGGAAGCAATGAATGCAGCGGCCGGAGCGGGCGCGCCTTCGTAGGTGTCCGGCGCCCACAGATGGAACGGCACCGCGGCCACCTTGAAGCCCAGACCGGCCACGATCAGAATCCACGCGACATAGAGCAGAGGGCTCGGTCCGGTGAGAGCAATCGACTGCTGAATCTGGGCCAGATTGGTGCTGCCGCTGAGCCCATACATATAGCTGAAGCCGAATAACAGGAAAGCTGCCGACATGCCGCCGAAGAGGTAATACTTCATGGCCGCTTCCGCGCTCTTGCCGGAGTGCTTGGCGAAGGCGGTGAGGATGTAGAGGCCCAGGCTGAGCAGTTCGAGGCCCACGAAGATGACCAGCAGATCCTGCGCGGAGGCGATCAGCAATCCGCCGCAAGCCGCCATCAGGACGATGGCAACATACTCGCCCACATGGCGGGTGAAATCGGTGTCAATGAGCAGGAGCAGCGTGAGCGCCGTGAGGACCAGGATTCCGGTCTGGGCGACGGTGACGATGCCGCCCGTTGCCAGCAAGGCCGCATCGCCAAAGCGGAGCCACGTTCCGCCCTGAAACTGCATGGACCACAGCGCGACACAGCAGCCCGCCACGCCCAGGAGCGATGCAACGGTGATGCGTGTTTTAAAGGCTGCCTTGCGCAGGAAACCCAGGTCGACGACAACAACTAAAAGAGCAGCGAATTCAAGAGCCGTCTCCGGCAGCAGGACGCGGAAGAGATCTGCGTAGTTCATTGCACACCTCCCGCAAGCAGCGCCTTCACGGCTGGTTCAATGGTATCGAGCAAGATTCTCGGGTAGAGTCCGACGAACAAACTCACTCCTGTGAGCAGCGCCACGCCGGCGTATTCCGGCCAGGTGATGGGGGCCATGCCGTGCCAGCCGGTGCGCGGATGGTCGTCTGGAGTGGGCCGCACATCGCTGAAGAAGGCCTTCTGCAGGGCGCGCCAGGTGTAGGCCACGCTGATCACGATGCCAATGGCGGTGGCAGCGGTCCACCAGGGCTGGACCTTCCACGCGCCGACCACAATCTGCAACTCGGCCACGAAGCCGGAGAAACCGGGAAGCCCCATGGAGGCCATGCCGGCAATGACAAAAGCCCCGGCGGCAAAGGGAAGCCGCTTGGAGAGGTGCATGGTTTCCAGTTCCGCCAACTGCCGCGTGTGGGTGCGCGCATAGACGATGCGGCCCACAATGGCGAACAAGAGGCCGGCCAGGATGCCGTGCGAGAACATCTGCATCACCGCGCCGGTCATGCCGATCTGGTTGAGCGTGACCAGGCCCAGCAGCACAAAGCCCATGTGGCTGACGCTGGAGTAGCCGATGACGAATTTGAAGTCGGTTTGCACCAGAGCCACGAGAGCGCCGTAGACAATGCCGATGACGGCCAGGAGGGCGAAGACGGTGCGCCAGGAGCCGATGCCGAGGAAGGAGAAGCCCCAGGGATCGAGTCCGCGCGGGAAGAGCGAAATAGCAACGCGCAAGCAGCCGTACGCGCCCAGCTTCATGACGACGCCGGCCAGCAGCATGGATGCGCCGGTGGGCGCGGCTACGTGGCCGGTGGGCGCCCAGGTGTGGAAGGGCCACATGCCGGCCAGAATCGCAAAGCCGGTGAAGACCAGCGGGAAGGCCCACATCTGGAAGCTGACCGGAAGGCCGGCGTGGGCCAGTTCAACTAACCCGGTGGAGTGGCTGCCCGACATGGCGTAGGCGGCCAACAGGCCGATGAGCACCATGGACGAGCCGACGAAGGAGTAGAGAGCCAGCTTCATGGCCGCGTACTCGCGCCGCGTGGAACCCCAAATGGAGATCAGGAAATATTTGGGGACGATGGCGATTTCGTAAAAGACGAAGAGCAGAAAGAGATCGAAGCTGAGAAAGACGCCGTAGACACCGCCGATGAGGGCCAGGAAGAAGGCGAAAAACTCGTTGGTGCGGAGTTCGATGTCCCAACTGAACAGGACGCCGGCCACAGCAGCCAGGCCGGTGAGCAGAACCAGCACGCGGCTGATGCCGTCGGCGGCCAGCAGATAATGTACGCCCATCGATGAAACCCAGGGCACATCGACAATGACCGCGCGGCCTTGGCCCATGCCGGCCGCAAACCCGGCCACGGCCACGGCCAGTCCGGCCACGGCCACGGCGAGCGCCAGCCAGCGCGCCAGGCCGTTTTTGCCCTTGGGCAGCAGCGCCAGGACCAGCGCTCCGGCAAACGAGAGATAAATCGTCCAAGCCAACATCTAAAATCTCCAGTGAGCCAGCAGGTTGATGACGGTGGGGTTCACGGTTTCGACGATCAGTTGGGGCACAAGGCCCAGGAGCAGCATGATTCCGATGATCGGAGCCAGCGCCAGGCGCTCGCCGCTGTGCAGGTCGGGGAACGCGGCCCAACGCTCCGGCACGGGGCCGGTGAAGACTTTCTGCATGACGGTGAGGATGACCACGGCCGTGACCAGCAAGCCAAGAATGGAAACCGAGGCCGCGACCCACGCCAGCGGGAAGACGCCGCGGAAGATGAGGAACTCGCCCACAAAGCCGTTGAGGCCGGGCAGGCCCAAGGCGGAGAAGAGCGCAAAGCCCATGAGGCCGCACAGCACTGGGGCGGGCTTGCGCAGGCCGCCAAAGTCGTCGATGCCGCGCAGGCCGTTGGAGCGGGTTTGCAGGATGGCGACAAACCAGAACAACGCCGCGGCGGTGATGCCGTGGTTGAACATTTGCAGGATGACGCCGTTGAGCGCCGCCGCCTGACTGCTCAGCATTGCCGCGCCATTGGCGGGGATCGCTATCGCAAAGATGCCCAGCAGGCAGTAGCCCAGGTGGTTGACCGAGGAGTAGGCGAAGATGCGCTTGAGGTCGGTTTGCGCCGCCGCCGCCCAGGCCCCCATGACGACGGTGATTGCCGCCAGAACCAGCAGAGGCGTGCGAATCTGCGCGATCTGGTGGCCGAAGAGCGGAAGTGCGATGCGCAGCAGGCCGTAGACGCCCATCTTGGACATTGCGCCGGTCAGCAGCATGGTCACCGGCGAAGGGGCTTCAGCGTAGGCCGCGGGCAGCCAGGTGTGGAAGGGCGCCATGGGTACCTTGACCGCAAACCCGGCCAGTACGCCGATGGCCAACCACAGCGTGACCGGACCCAGGTGTGCCGTCACCATCTGCTCCAGCGCGCCGGTTGAGGCAAGCTCGGTGAGGTGCCCAAAGTCCATACTGCCAGTGGAAAGAAAGACAGCCAGGAAGCACACCAGAAGGGCCGCGGAACCGGCCATGGTGTAGATGAAGAACTGCGTGGATGCCGGGCCGCGCTTTGGTCCACCCCATAGCTTGATGAGGAAGAAGGCGGGAATCAGGCTAAGCTCCCAGAAGAGAAACCAGTGGAAGAAGTTCAACGCGGTGAAGGAGCCGAAGAGGCCGGACTCCAATAGCAATACCAGGCCAAAGTAGAGGTTCGGCTGGTGATGCACGCGATGCGCCGCGTCCACCGACATGAGCGTCACAATGGCCGAAAGGACCAGCATCAGCGCGCCCAGGCCGTCGACGCCGAGGTGGTATTCAATGCCCAGGGACGGCGCCCAGGCGGCGCGCTCGACCAGGCCGATGGAGCCATCCACGGGCAGCCAGACCCACACCAGAACGGCCAGCACCAGGCTGATGGTCGTGGTGACGATGGACACGGCCCGCGCATGCTTGCCTGAAGCGAGCGTAATGGCCGCCCCAACGAGGGGCAGCACGGTCAACAGCGTCAATATCGGAAATCCGCTCATGCCCGGCTGCTCCAAATCAGAATTGCGGCCAGCGCTACCACGGCCAAAGCCAAGATTCTCAGGTACGTTTGCGCCCGGCCGTTCTGTACGCGCGCCAGCAGGCCGCCGCTGGAGGACAGCTCCTCGCAGCCCTTGTCGAAGCCGCCGTTGACCCAGGTGTTGTCAAAGAAGCGGCTGAACTCGGCGCCTCCACGGAAGGCCCAGGCCACGGCCGTGACTGCCCCGCCCCAAACGCGGCGGTCGAGCCAGTCGGCAACCCTGGCCCACCAGGCGTAGAACGCAATCACGGTGACTCCGTAAAACTCATCGATATAGAGCCGGTTGCGCAGCCAGCCCCAGACGAGAGGAGACGCTTTTTCCAGCACGTCCTGCTCTTCCGGCTGCGGAGACTTGCCGCCGTAGAGCTTCCAGCCCAGGCCGAGGCCGAGAAAGACGACTACCGTCGAAGTTGCCATCAGCGCCAGCAGGCCCGGCTCGGCAAAACCGTGCAGGCTGAAGGGTACGGCGTGGCCGTCAAGGAAGGCGCGGAACCACGGCCAGGCGGGAGTGCCGAGCGCGCCCAGGGCCACGGCGAAGAAAGCCAGAATCGCCAGGGGAAGGGTCATGACTCGGGGGCTTTCGTGCGCGTGCTCTTCTCCGCGCGATGCGCCGAAGAAGACGTAGGCAACCTGACGGGTCATATAGAAGGCCGTCAGCAACGCGCCGAAGACCAGCATGTAAAACGGCGCGCGGGCCACGGTCCAGTGCTGCGCCGCTTCGAGAATGCCGTCCTTGCTCCAGAAGCCGGAGAAGAACAGAGGGAATCCGCACAGCGCCAACATGCCGATGGCGTAGGTGATGAAGGTGAGCGGCATGGCGGATTTGAGGCCGCCCATCTTGCGAATGTCCTGCTCTTCGTGGGAGCCGTGAATCACCGAACCTGCGCCCATGAATAGCAGGGCCTTGAAGAAGGCGTGGGTGATGAGGTGGAACATGCCGACGGCCACGCCGCCCATGCCCAGGCCGGCCATCATGTAGCCGAGCTGCGACACGGTGGAGTAGGCGAGGATGCGCTTGATGTCGTTCTGGGCCACGGCGATGAGCGCGGCAAACACCGCGGTGAATGCGCCGACCCAGGTGACGACGGTGAGGGCCGTGGTGGTTCCGCCGGACAGTCCACTCGTCAGGGCTCCGGCCTGCATCAGCGGGTAGACTCGCGCGACGAGATAGACGCCCGCCGCCACCATGGTTGCCGCGTGAATCAGGGCGGAAACCGGCGTGGGGCCTTCCATGGCGTCGGGCAGCCAGACATGCAAGGGAAACTGACCGCTTTTGCCCGCTGCTCCGGCAAAGATCAGCAGGCCGATTGCGCCCGCCGCAGACAGGCCGAACGCCGCGGGCTGGGCCAGCAAAGCGGACAGGGCCGTGTGCTCCATCGATCCGGAGCCGCCGTTGTAGAAGAGCAGCGTGCCGGTTTGAGAGAACAGCCAGACCATGCCGAGGAGGAAGAAGACATCGCCGACGCGCGTGGTGAGAAATGCTTTTTTGGCCGCCGCCGCAGCCGCGGGTCTCTGGTACCAGAAGCCGATGAGCAGATAGGAGGTGAGGCCGACCAGTTCCCATCCCATGAAGAGCAGCAGCAGGCTGTTGGCGATGACCACCGTCAACATGCCGCCGGCAAACAGCGAGAGGAAGCAGAAGAAGCGCGTGAAGTT
>CAVZNE010000095.1:0-8983 GCA_963776445.1 Terriglobales bacterium | reverse complement strand
CCCCGAGTTCAAGATCGTCCGCGAGAACCACCTCGGCGAGAACTGCTACGCCTCGCCCGCCGTCAGCCACGGCCACATTTATCTGCGGGCAGAGAAGAACCTGTATCGCACTGCGACGGAGCAAGCGCGGTAACAAGGACAAGGATCTGGACGATCAAAGGCGGGGACGAACAAGGGGTCCAGGCAACGCTTTCGCCGAATGGAGCAACCCAGCAAGTACACGCAACGCAGGCTCAGTGTTTTCCGTGTCTCCGCCGCGAGCAATACGTACTCGTTCCGGTGCCGCGGCAGGGGCAACGCATTGCTTGTTTTTGTGCCGCTCACTCTGCCCGGTGAACAGGCCCGCGTGCGCATCACCGAAGACAAGCGCGGCTACTCCACCGCCGAGGTCGAGGAAATCGTCTCGGCCGCGCCCCAGCGTGTAACGCCCGCCTGCCGCCACTTTGGCGTTTGCGGCGGCTGCAACTATCAGCACGCGGACTACCCGACGCAGTTGGCTTTCAAGCAGGCCATTCTGCGCGAAACTCTGGACCGCGCCGGCGTAGTCGTGCCCAAGGAAATGGCCTCGCTCTCCGCCGCGCCTCTGGCCTATCGCAACCGCATTCGGATGGCCTTTGACGCGGCCGGAAATCCGGGCTACCGCGGCCGTCGCTCCCATTCCGTCATTCCCATCGGCGAGTGCCCCATCGCCGCGCCCCTTTTGCTCCGCGCAGCCCAGGCCGCCGCTGCGGTTGCGCGCCAATTTGCGCCCGCTTTCCGCCCCACCGAGATTGCGCTCTTCTCGAATGCCGACGAAACCGCTCTGCTGGCCAGCGTCTTTACCGCCAGCGCCAAAAAGGTCCGCTTCGACGAATTCGCGCAAGCGCTCGCCGGGCAGGTCCCCGCGCTTGTGGGTGCGGAACTGGTGCTTGAAGGCCGCGCCAGCGAACAGCCGCGCACCGTGGCTCATTGGGGCGCGCCTTCCCTGCTCTATCGCGCCGCCGGGTTCGACTACCGCGTAGACCGCGGCGCGTTTTTCCAGGTCAATCGCTGGCTGATTGACGCATTCGTCGATCGCGTAACGGCTAGCCACCACGGCTCCCTTGCCTGGGATTTGTATGCCGGCGTCGGCCTGTTTGCGCGCCGCCTCACGGCCAGCTTTGCGCGCGTCGTTGCGGTCGAGTCCGCCCCCTCCGCAACCCAGGCTCTGGCGGCCAATCTCAAACACACCACCGGAATCCCGGTCCGCGCCACAACCCTCGACTTTCTGCGCCGCAGCGTCAAAGCCGAACGCACCAGCCACGCTGTACCCAATCTGGTCGTGCCCGATTTGATCGTCCCCGAGCTCATCGTGATGGACCCGCCGCGCACCGGCCTTGGCCCCGAAGTTTGCGCCCTGCTCTCTCAGATTTCCGCGCCCACGCTGGTCTACGTCTCCTGCGATCCCGCCACTCTGGCCCGCGACCTGCGCGCCCTCACCGCCTCGGGATACACCATCCAATCCATCGCCCTGGCCGACCTCTTCCCTCAGACCTTCCACTTGGAGACAGTGGCCGTCTTGCGCCACTCCTGATAGGCTTATCGCCCATAGTCCCTTTTGATTCTCAGGCGCGATGCAAGCTGAAGACTCCAGCTCCGTGCAAACCCGTCCAGCCTTTGCCGGCCTGGGCGCTGTGCCGCTCTTCCATGCCGCATGGCTTTTTGCCGCCGGCATCACCCTCTCCCATTGGCTCTGGCTGCGGCCCAGCCTGCTTCTGGCCGCGCTGGCGCTCGTCGCAATTCTGTGCGGTGTAGCGGCCCTCTACGCCCAACGCGTCGCCTGGCTGCCGCTGGCGGTGCTTTGGTGCCTGCTGGGCGCATGGTGTGCGGAGATGGAGCCGCACCCTGCCCCCTCTCCCGCCATTGCCGCACTCTCTGACGGCCTCCTCCGCACCGTGGAAGGAACCGTGGTGGACACCGGTCCCGTCCGCGGCGAACTGGAGCAAAACCTCGCCGAGCACGACGAACAGTCCCCTGCCGCGCAAGCGGCGACTGCCGCACCGCAGGTGCCACCGCAGGCGCCAACCCAGCGCATCGACCTGCGCCTTTCCACCCTTGAAGTGGTCACCGACACCGAGGATATAAAAGCCCCCGCAACCGGCGGCGTGCGGCTGACCATTCACTGGCCGCCCCAACAGCCGCTAGTCCAGCCCGGCCCGCAGCCCTTCCGTTGCGGCGAGCGCATTCGCGCCGTGGCCCGCCTGCTACCGCCCGAAACCTATCACGACCCCGACGTCTTCAGCCGCGAGGAATTCCTCCTCGACCAGGGCATCACCTCCACGGCTTCAGTGAAGATCGACCGCGTCGAGCGCGTGGGCACGGCTCCCGGCGCATTCCTTTCCTGCCGCGTTGCCGGGTTGCAGCACGCCTCCAGCGCGCGCCTGCTGGCCCTGCCCGCGGCCATGCGCCGCCTGCCCGCCCCCTTGCGCCTCACCCCGGACGACGCCATCATGCTGGCCGCCATGGTCACCGGCGACCGCACCTATCTGACCCATTCTCTGCGCGTGGGCTTTGAGCGCACCGGCTCCTTTCACATGCTGGTGGTCTCCGGCTTCCACCTGGCCATTGTGGCCGGATGCCTCTTCTGGTTCGCCAAAAAGCTGCGCCTGCCGCGAGTCCCCGCCACCTTCGTCACCATCCTCGCCTCCTTCGGCTACGCTCTGTTCACCGGCTTCGCCACGCCGGTCCAGCGCTCCCTCTGGATGGTCACGCTCTATCTGCTCGGCCGGCTCGTCTACCGCGAGCGCAGCCCGCTCAACACCATCGGCTTTGCCTCGTTGTGCCTGCTCGCCGTCAGCCCCCGCAGCCTGTTTGAATCCAGCCTGCAAATGACGCTGCTGGCCGTGGTTGCCATCGCCGGCGTGGCCGCGCCGCTGCTCCAGGCCACCATTCACCCTTACGTCACAGCCACCCGCGACCTGAGCCTGGTGGCCATTGACGGCAAGCTTCCCCCGCTCCAGGCGCAGTTTCGCGTCACCCTGCGCATGGTCGCCGCGCGGCTCCAGAAAGCAGCCAACCGCTTCCTGGCCTGGCGCCTCTTTCCTTGGTCAATCCGCCTCGTGCTCCGCACGGTCGAGTTGATCGTCGTTTCCTGCGTGGTCGAACTCGCCATGGCCCTGCCCATGGCGATCTATTTCCACCGCATCACCCTCTTTGCGCTGCCCGTCAACCTGTTCATCCTGCCCTTGCTCGCCCTGCTCATGCCCGCCGCGCTGGTTACGCTGCTGGCGCTGGTTACGTGGCCCGCCGCCGCGGTCGTTCCCGCCGCCGTCGTAGCGCTGCTGCTTCACCTGGGCGTGGGGCTGGTGCATCTGTTCGGCTCGCTGGCTCTCGGGGATTTCCGCATTCCCTCGCCGCTTCTTTGGCAATCGGCAGCCTTCTGCGCGCTGCTGGCCGCAGCCATCCTCCTGGCTCATTTGGCCGTTTCCACGGCAAGCCGCTGGCCGCGCCGCGCCGCGTGGATTGCGCTCCTGGGAGCCGCGCTGGCGGCGGTTGCGCCGCGCCCCATCCAGCACCCCGCCAACGCGCTGCTGGTCGAAGCCATCGACGTGGGACAGGGCGACTCCCTGCTGCTGATCACTCCAGACGGAAAGTCCCTGCTCGTAGATGGAGGCGGCTTTGGCGGCGGTCCGCGCCAGGCTCCGCAGGACTTCGACATCGGCGAGGATGTCGTCTCCGAGGCGCTCTGGGCCCGCGGCATTCGCCGCCTTGACGTTGTGGCCCTCAGCCACGCCCACTCCGACCACATGGGCGGACTGCCTGCCGTCCTGCGCAACTTCCATCCCGGCGAGCTATGGGTGGGCAACAATCCCCGCGTCGGCGCATACAACGCCCTGCTCAACGAAGCCGCCGCTCTCCATGTCCAGGTCCGTTCGTTCCGCGCCGGCGATGCCTTCCCCTTGGGCCGCGCGCAGGTCAGCGTGCTGGCGCCCTTCCGCAACTATCAACCTGGCGCGGAGCCCGGCAACAACGATTCCCTGGTTTTGCACGTGGCTTACGGCGCGACTTCGGTGCTGCTCGAAGGCGACGCCGAAGCGCCTGTCGAGCAGGCCATGCTGGCCGAGTCCGGCCTCCAAAGCACCCTGCTCAAAGTGGGCCATCACGGCAGCGTCACCTCCACGCGGCCCCAGTTCCTGGCCCGCGTCGCTCCGCAGTGGGCGGTCATCTCCTGCGGCCTGCGCAACCGCTTCGGCCATCCCCGCCAGGAAATTCTCGAAGAGTTGCAAGCCGCGCACGTCCGCACCTACCGCACCGACATCAACGGCGCCAGTTGCTTCAGCCTCGACGGAAAAATCGTCTCCCCGGACCCCTTCTGCGCCCCGCGGCAGTAGCTCTTAAAACCTCAGTCTCAACCCCACCTGCACCTGCCGCTCGCGGTAAAAATTCGTCGCGTTAATATTCAGCGGCTGCCCGAAGGCCGTGGAGTTGGCTTTCAACCCGGTCATGAAGTTGAGCGTCGGCAGCCCTCCGGTAACGCTGCCAGGCTCGATGTAGTAGCCAATCGTTTCCAACTCGGTCACGTTCTGATGGTTGAACAGGTTGAAGCTCTCGGCCAGAAACTCCAACTGCCGCATCTGTCCCAGGTCGAAGCGCTTGCCCAGGCGCGCATCGGCCTTCCATGTGGAGGGATAGCGGAAGGTGTTGCGCCCCACGCCGTAGACGCGGTTATCGCCGCCGGAGCCGTTCATCCCCGGCCCCAGCGCGGCAATCAGCGTGCCCGTGGTGGTGAACTCCTGGGCCAGCGAGCCCGAGGTGCGCATGGTGTACGGCATTCCGCTGCGGAAATTCCCCACTCCAGAAAGCATCCAGCCGTTCAGCAGCCACCCGGCCGCATTGTGCAGCTTCCAAGGCGCTTCCCAAATCACCGTAGCCGAAGCCGAGTGGCGCACGTCCAGGTTGCTGGTGCCGTACTCCTGGCTGAAGCTGGCCGGGTCCAGCACGTCGCTGCCGGTCACCGAGGCGCTTTCGTTGGGATTCCAGTCCATGGCGTGTGCGTAGGTGTAGTGGGCGTGCAGGCTCAGCCCGCGGCGTGCATACCGGCTCACCCGCAGCATGGCCGCCTCATACGTCGAGTTGGCCCGGCTCATCATCTGGGTAATCTGCTGGTAGTCCGCATTGAGCCGCCCGGCCGTACCGGTTCCCGAAGTGGCTGAGGGCCACGAAGCGTAGAACGGCGCCGTGATCTGCGCAGTTTTGATCGGCCCTTTGCCGGTCCCGTCCACCACCGCGTAGGTAATGGTTCCCGGATTCACCGCCGGGTCAAAGTTGGTGTCGATGGAGATGGGCAGCCGCCGGCCCAGGCTGACCATCGCGCCAGCCGTCACTTCCACGTGCCCTGGCAGCGTCTCTTCCACCGCTGCCACTCCTTGATGCACCTCGGAGTTGCGGAACCGCGGTGCAAACTCCACCGCTCCCGGCTTGACCATGCTCAGCGGCTCCCCGGCAAACACATAAGGGAACGGCGGCGCGCCCCCGGTTACCAAATTGTCGGTAGGACGCATGAAGAAGTTCAGGTCGCCTTTCGCGCTGCCGGTCTGGGTCAGCGCCGTCTCAATCACGGCATTCTCCACGCGCCCAAAGTACATGCCATAGCCCAGCCGCAGCACCGGCCAGTGCGCTTCCTTGTTGCCCAGGGCCAGGCTCAGCCGCGGACCCCAGTTGTTGCCCAGGCTGGGCAGTTTTTCCGTCAGCGGAAGTTCCGGGTTGTTCACCCTGGCGATCGGAGGCGGCATCTGCTCCCGCTCCCAGCGCAACCCGGCAGAAAGCACCAGCAGCTTCTTCGGCTGCCACTGCACGGTGCTGTAGCCGGCCCAGTCGTTGGTGCTCAGCCACCAGTCCGTGGGCCCCATGCTTTGCGAATAGTAGGAGTAGCAGGGCAGGTAACCCAGCCCGTGCAGCGTCCCCGTTGAGTCGCGCCAGGCCTTGCCCGTCTGGTCGCAGTTGTGCTGGTTAGAGGGATCGAGCTGGCCGGCGATGCCAAAGGCCGCAAAAGCCAGCGCGTCTGAAGCGAAATTCTCCACGTTGGCGTAGTAGTAGGTTCCCGTCTGGTTGCGCAGCAGGCTGGTGGAGTCGGAGTCGTGCCGCAGGTCGAAGCCGGCCTTCACCAGCAGGCCGCCATGCACCCAGTCCAGCGATTCCTGCCCCTGGTAGAGATGCTCGTCGGGAGAACTGCCCGTGCCAAACCGCGCCGGATTGCCGATCGTGAAGCCGTAGCGCGAATCCACAACGATCTGCGGCAACTGCCCCCAGACGCTCGGCTTCAGCAGCGTCTGCTCATAGGCCGACGGAGTCTCGGCGTGCGCGGTAAGAATGCTGCGTCCCGCCGAGCCCTGCGTCACGGCCAGCAGGTTCGGCGTAAGAAAGGCTTCCCAGCGCCCCAGCAGCCACTCCTCGCTGGCCTTGCTGGCGCCGAAGCTGTTGCTCCCGTAGGTCTCTGAAACGCGGGTCAACCCTCCGCCCGGCGAGTTCCACCGCGCGCCGATCGCTTCCAGCGTCAGCCGGTGCCGCTCCGCCGGCTCCCAGTCGATACGCGCAAAGCCGGTCCATTGCGTCGCCGTGCGCGCTGCCGGACCCAGCAACCCGTCCAGCGTTTCCAGCATTTTGCTGTAGGCCGCCAGCCCCGCCGCCACGGGATTGCTGCTGCTCAGGCCCAGCCGGGCGCTCAGCACCTGCAGGTTGTCGTTACTGGGCTGGGCAAAGAACCCGGTTTGTTCGGTGCATTCGCCGTTCGCGTCGTAAGTCGCGCAAAGGTAAGGATGCTTGACCATGGCCACTCCCGGATCGTTGCGCTGGTACGCGTCCAGCGCGGCAAACCAGAACAGCTTGTCGCGGCGGATTTGGCTGCCCAATCCAAGGCCCCAGGTCATTTCGTGGTCTGGCGGCGTGTACGCCTCCGCCGTAAACACCGGGGAGACAGTCAGAGTGGCCGGCGCGGTCTCCTTCACCCATTGGGTAAACGGATTCTTCGCACCCCAGGTGTTCTGGCGGTCATAATAGAACCCCTGTCCGTGCAGGCCGTTCACGCCGCGCTCGGTCTCCACGTTCATGTGCCCGCCGGCCGCGCGCGCGGTTTCGGCCTCCACATTCCCAGCCACCGTCTGCACCTCGCGGACCGCTGACTCGCCCAAGACAAATCCGCGCCCTCCGGCCCAGGCCTGCCCCAATCCGTTCTGTCCGGCAGAGTTTTGACTCCCAAAGGCAGACCTGGCGCTGGCGCCGTCGACCGTAGTTTCAGCCGCTTGCAACCCCGCGCCGCTCATCGAGCCTGATGCCGCTGCGCCCGCCGGGGCCTGGGACGTATCCAGCACAAAATCCTGCCAGCGCCGCCCGCTCACAGGCAGCGCCTGCAACTGCTCGGCTGAAACCTTGCCAGTCACCGCCGGCGCTGCCGTTTCGGCGCTCTGAAAGACCGTCCGCATGAGCCTCGGCTGCGCCGGTTGCAGAGTGGTCTGCACGGTGCCTGCCGCCGCCGCGCTTACGGCTAGGCCGCTCCCCTTCCAGCCAGCGGCCGGTCCGGCAACCGCAGCCACTTCCCGCACAGATTCCGGCAAGCCCCGCCCACTCAAGCCCAGCGTTTGCAGCTCTTCGGCAGGCACCCTTGCGTTCAGCGCCGCAGCCACGGTCGTGGGCATCTGCCGCGCTGGGTCCGGCCAGCGCCGCCCGCTCAAAGCCAGTTGCAGCAACGGCTCCGCAGCCAGCGTCCCGGTCACCACCGGCGTCAACGGGTCGATCCGGTGAAAAACAACCGGAACAGTCTGGGCCGGCAGCGGCTCAAACTCCATGGCCGCCTGCACCCGCGCCTCATGGCCGGCGATCACCTCAATCGCCTCCAGCCGTCCCTGGCCCAGTTCCGGACTCACCGCCTCCAGCGTGTACTCGCCGGCGTCCAGTCCGCTGAACCGGTAGCTCCCATTTTTGGCAGTGGTGGCGCGCATCTCCACGCCGGTGGCCTGGTTGCGCACAATCAGCGCCACGCCGCCCAGCGGCGACGAGTGCAGGTCGGTCAGCGAGCCAGAAAGCGAACCGCTCTCTGCCGGTTGCGCCACCGCAACCGTGCCCGCGCCCACCAACAGCGCGGCCAGCACCAGCGTCCAACTCCGCCTTGCCCCTGCTGCCATCGAGTACCTGCTCGCGGCAGACCTGGAAAGACAAATCGAATACGTCCTGCCCGCTCTGTTGGCGAGTCTGGACTTGGGCTCAATCGCCAGGCGCTCCGGCCAGCGTACCTTGCGCCCCGGAACAGAGAATTACCCCTCCGGCACACAACTGCGGTTCCTTCAAAACAGGAATTTCCCGTTTTGGGCCGCCCCGCTGCCCTGGCGATTAGTTGCAAGCGATTCTATCTCGCCCCGGATAAGTCAACAAGTTTTTGTTTTTACCGCTAAACTGAAGAGTAGGCACAAAGGATTTGGCCGCGCCAGTCAGTACGGCAGAGCGAATCCGGTCCCCAACTCGTTTCCCCGTGGAAGATAGGTTTAACTATGTTTATCGATGAAGCAAAGATCCGTATAAAAGCTGGCGACGGCGGCAATGGCTGCATGGCCTTCCGGCGTGAAAAGTTTGTTCCCCGCGGCGGCCCTTCAGGCGGCGACGGCGGGCGCGGCGGCGACGTCATCATGGTCTCCTCGCAGCGCCACAATACCCTCATTCACTTCCGCTATAACCCCGAGCACAAGGCCCAGCGCGGCGAGCACGGCCTCGGCTCCAACTGCCACGGCCTCGACGGCCGCTCCATCGTCCTCAAAGTCCCCGTGGGCACATCCGTCTACGATCAGGATACCGGCGAGTTGGTCCACGACTTCCAGTATCCCGACGAGCAGGTCGTCATCGCCAAGGGCGGTCGCGGCGGTCGCGGCAACCAGCACTTTGCCACTCCCGTTCACCAGGCCCCGCGCGAGCACGAAATGGGCCGCCCCGGCGAGGAGCGCAACTACCGCCTCGAGCTCAAGCTGCTGGCCGATGTCGG
>CAVZNE010000094.1:0-9748 GCA_963776445.1 Terriglobales bacterium | reverse complement strand
GATTATCCAAATTTGGCATCGGGGTCGTCTCGCGCAGGACATCTGCGGGCTTGCGAAGGGTTTTTCCACACACTTCCCAGGTTGGAAGCAAGCATTCAGTCCAAAGCGGGTGCGCGAACCGCTCACTGCATCCCTCGCGCACGCGCTCTGGAACGAATGATCACACCAGATCAGGCAGGCCAAAGCCTCCCTGAGGAAACGGCGGCTTACTTCTCCGTAGCTCCCTCGGGGGCAGCGGTCGCCTTGTAGGCCTCGCGTCCCGCATCCACAGCCGCAACCACGCGGCTCGTCTGGTCGTTCACCATGTTCTTGCCCCGCTCCACAAACTCTTCCCACTGGGCCCGTCCGCGATCCACAACCTCACGGCCGCGCTCCACGTATTCGCCCGCATGCTCCTTGCCCTTTTCCACCAGCGTGCCGACCTGCTCGGCAGCTTGCCGGGAGCGCTCGCGCAAGTATTCTTTCCCCTCACGGGCGCCGCTTACCAGGTCTTCACGCGTCTCACGGCCGCTCTTGGGGGCATAAAGAATCCCTACCAGAGCGCCCACGCCTAATCCAGCGATAAACCAAGCCAGACCGTATGCTTTCGTTTCTTCTGCCATGACGAAGTTCTCCTTTCGCTCAGCTCGAAGAATGCCTGAGCGTACCAAATTCCCGAGTATGCCGCAAATCCTGGCTCCGCGCTGAGCAATACAGCCCGGAGACCTATTTACCCGAAGCCATAGGACCCGAGGTCATATGAATGGTCCGGCGCAAACTCTCTCTGTCGCGATGCGGTTCCGGCCCAACTCCAACCCTTTGGACGCGGGTTCTGTGGGTGAAGTTGCAACCCTGCATCTGGAAGTCGAAGTTATCCTACACCGTTACGCGTTCACCCGGCAGGATCTTTCCCCAGGGTTGGCGCGCCGTTCGAGATCGCAGAGTACGGAGAAATCCGGGGACTTCAGCCCCCGGAAAGAGGAGCAGATACAACTGTTCTACTAGATCAGATACTTCCGCAGATAAGTCTTCGAAAGCCGGTCGTGCCAGCTCAAGTGGCCCTCATCGAACAACGCCCAGGCGACGCCCAGGCCGATCGGCAACAGCGACAGCAGCAGTGCGCCGAGACGGCCGCAACGCTGTGCGCGCGTGGGTCTCTGGCCGTCAAAGGTGCACAGCGAAAGATGGGCGTACTTCATGCCCGGCGTGGCCTCACCCAGGGTGAAGAAAAGCGCCTGATACAGCAGGCCGGCAGTCAGCAACGCCACCGCCGCTCCCACTTCCATCTCCCTCATTCCCGGCATGTCCTTCAAGTTCGATGCCGCCACGGCGACGGCCGACAGAAAGGCTCCCACAATCAGCGTTGCATCCACCACGGCGGCCATCAGCCGCACACCGATGGGCGCCTGTTCCAGCGCGGCGGTCTGGGCAGCCTGGACGGCCTCAGCCTGGGCTACCGAATACTGGGCCGCGGGCTCTTCCTCGGGTTGAGCGTCCAGTTCGATGCCCGACCAGACGGGCTCCGACCACACCGGCGCGGACTCCTCGGCAGCGGCTTCCGCCGCAACAGACTGGGCGGAGACGGCCGCAGGGTCCACTTCAAAGATGCTCAACTGCCCCACCGGCTCCGCAGCCGCGGCATACGACCCTTCGGTCAGCCGGGGACGCGCCTTGCGCGTGGCCACAATCTCGCGCGGAAACTCGATCAGGTTGGCATGAATCGGATAGACAGGCTCGACGATTTCAATCGGCCCGGAGTCGCTATTTTCTTCCGCCAGCGGCGACGACTCCCACCAGTTCTCGGCAGATGCCTCCATGCTGTCGATCCCGCGCGAGGCGTGGGTAGGCTCCGGTTCCGCTGGGCGCACCGGCAGTTCCGGCTCCCAGCGAATTCCAAACGAGGGGCGCTCCGCAACCTGACTCAATGCAGGCGCGGCGGGCTGGGCAGGCTCAACAGACTGAATGGGCGCGGCACACTGGACGGGCGCGGCACACTGGATGGGCGCAACGCTGGGTTCCCAAGCCGGCTCGGGAACGGCGGCATGCGAAACCTCATGCTCCCAAGCAGTCTCGGCGTCCGACGCAGCTTCCAGGCCGGCCAGAATCGACTCCGCCGCGGCCTGCGCATGCAGCGCGGCACGGGAGGCTGCCTCGGCGGCGCGCACGGCGGCACGGGCTTCCTCGGCCAGCATTTCGCTATAGCTGGGGGCCTTGGCGTAGCGCGCGGCTACGCGCGCCGCGGCCTGCGCGGCCATGCTGCTGGCGCCGTGATGGGCTTCCGCCGGTCTTGCCGGCTCCGCCAGGGATGGACCCTTGCGGTTTTTGTGCGCGGCAAGGCGCTGGTTCACTTCATCCTTCCACGAAGGTGCGCGATCGGCCTGGCTTGCGGATGTGCTCAAAGCTCCAGAGTCCCTTCCGGCGCGGTTCGCATAGCCTGCATTGTAGGCAATGCGCCGCTGTTCGGGTCCGCAAATCCCGCACTGCGGGGCATCGCGGACGTTGCACTCTGAAGAGGGAGGAGGTATCGCGGGGAAAAAGCAGGCAATGCCCGGATCGTGAGACCCGCGCGCGGCGAAATAGTCCGAAAATTTGCCTACTGCCAGAGCTACGCGGCGCGCTTCCCTTCCAAACCAGCCCGCTTTTGCTATGCTGAGCCTTACACTGCTTTGGGTTTGGGATGCTTCCTCGTTATTTAGTGTTTATCACGCTGTTCTCCCTCTGTCACCTGCAACTTGCGGGGCAGGCGTTGACTAGTGCGTTACCCCCGGCGCAGCAAAGCTCTCTCAGCGCGGATTCTGCAGCCGTTGACGCAGCCAGTTCACAGCTCCCCGACGACCCCGGCCAGGAAGTTCTTCCCGTCGCCGAGCCGGAGCAGGCGGGCGCGGACGGAGTGCCCGTCCGCTGGGAGGCGCAGCGCCAGACCCGCATCGGCGATCTGTGGACCCTTTCCGGCGATGTCGTGGTTCACTACCGCGATTACGTTCTCCGCGCCGACAAGGTCGTCTATCACCAGTCCACTTCGGAACTGGAAGCCGAAGGCCATTTGCAAGTTGCCGGCGGCATCAACGATGTGCTCATTGAAGCCGATCGCGGCGATATGCGCCTCAACACCCACACCGCGCGCTTTTTCAACGTCACCGGCTCGCTGGGAATCCGCCGCGCCGGCCGCACCGTGGTCTATTCCACGCCCAACCCGTTTCTCTTTTCCGGCAGGGTGCTGCTGCAAACCGGCGAAGGCAGCTACAAGGTGGTCGACGGCGCCATGACCAACTGCCGCCTGCCCAAGCCCGATTGGCAGTTGATCTCGCGCGCCATCAAGATTGACAACGGCGAAGCCTCGGCCTCGAACACGCTTTTCAAGTTTCTCGGCATCCCGCTCTTCTATCTGCCCTACCTCCGCCATCCCGTGGACGACACGGGCCGCGAGAGCGGCCTGCTGATTCCGGTCCTCAGCAACTCCACGGTCAAGGGATTCGTCGTGGGCGAGCAAATCTACTGGGCCATCAACCGCAGCATGGACATGGTGATCGGCACCGATTACTTCAGCAAGCGCGGCTGGGCGCCCAATGGCGACTTCCGCTACAAAGGCCCGGGAATCGACCACCTGGCCGTGCGCTGGAATGCCCTGCTCGACCGCGGCGTGGAGCAGACAACCACCACTGTAACCGCGGCCACCACCACGACCTCCACCAGCCTCGTCAACCAGGGCGGCCTGGATATTCTCGCCCTGGGCCGCAAAGACCTTTCGCCGGAAACCCGCATCGCGGGAAACATCGAATACCTGTCCAGCTACGTCTACCGCCTGGTCTTCGACGACAGCTTCTCCCAAGCTGTCAGTTCCACGGTGGTCAGCAATCTTTTCCTTTCCCACGCGCACAACGGATTCATCCCGTCCGTTTCTCTGGATCGCTTCCAGACCTTCGCCGACTCCACCAGCGGCGACGAGGCGCGCATCGTTCACCTGCCCAATGTGCGCTACGACGTGCTGAGCCAGCCGCTGGGCGCTTCGCCGTTCTACTGGGGACTGGGCTCGTCCGGCGACTACCTGGGCCGCTCAGAGCCCCACTTGCACGCCCGCAACGTAGGCCGCATCGACTTCCATCCGCATCTTTCCCTGCCGATGTCCGCAGGCGGTTGGAGCGTGGTTCCGGAAGTCGCCCTGCGCGACACCTTCTATTCCATCAGCCAGAAGCCCGATCTGACCGGCGTCCACAACGGCATCCCCACCATCAGCCACGATCCGCTCAACCGCACCGACGTGGAAGCCTCGGTTGACCTGCGGACACCTACACTGGTGCGCGACTTCGCGCTCTCGCGCTGGAACCGGGAACTCCGCCATGTGATCGAAGCCGAATTCACCTACAAGTATGTGAACGGCATCGGCTCCGGCGCCCGCGACGTGCTCCGCTTTGACACCACCGACATTGCCACCGACACCAACGAAGTGGGCTTCTCGCTCACCCAGCGCTTTTACCTGCGCCCCACCGGGACTCAGCCCTGCGCCGTTCTAGAAGGTCAGGCTCCCGGCGACTGCGCCGCCAAACCGCGCGAGTGGGCCAGTTGGCAGATTGCCCAAAAGTATTTCATCGACCCCAAGTTCGGAGGCGCGCTGATCAGCGACCGGCGCAATGTCTTTGACGCCACCCTGGACCTGAGCGGCGTCGCCTTCCTCACCTCTCCGCGCAACCTGGCGCCCATCACCTCCCGCCTGCGCTTTGAGGCCATCGACAACCTGCGCATCGAGTGGGACATCGATTACGACCCCAAGGACGGCCGCCTGGGCGCGGACAACCTCTATGCCGGCTACAGTTGGGGCCGCACCACCGTCGGCCTGGGCCACGCCCTGCTCAATGCCGTGGACGAAAATGGGAGCACCGCCTCCACCATCCAGAGCCAGATTCTGCAGCCCTTCCTCTCCATCGGCAAGCCCAGCGGCGCAGGCTTCAACCTGGCGGCCAACGGCGGCTACGACTTTGTCCACGGCGCGCTGCAATATGCCGGAGTGGAGGCCGTCTATAACTGGAACTGCTGCGGACTCACCGTCGGCTACCGGCGCTTCGCCCTGGGTTCGGTCCGCGACGAGACCCAGTACCTCTACAGCTTCACCCTGGCCAATTTCGGCTCGGTCGGCGACATCCGCCGCTCCAACTCCGTCTTCCGCGACCCCATCCTTCCTCCCGCCTATTAACAACGTCGCTCCGCCAGAATGAACTGGGCGTTCCGCCCCCGGTCAGTCGTTGCTTTTGCGGCTACTGCCCTGCCGAAACGCCGGGGGCCTCGACAACCGTGTGAGTCGATAGCTCGCACAGTCGCGCCGCGTCGCGCAATGCATCGATTGCTTAGTTGGAATTCAACCGCACACCGCCTGGGACGAACATCTGGCGGTCAGACGGTATGTTTTGCAGTGACCAGCAGCTCGGCGACGGCTTCCACAATCTGCTCGTGGACCTCGTCGATGCCCAGGTTGCCGCCGATCAGGACCACGCGGTCCGGCTCGCGGGCGGCGATCGCGCGGTATTTTTCCCAGACGCGGCGATAGAAGGCGTCCTGCTCCTGCTCGAAGCGGCCTTCGTCCTGTCCGGTCTGCGCGGTATGGCGGTCATTGCGGCTGCGGGCGCGGTGCAGGCAGGATTCGAGCGAGGGCAGCAGCAGCAGGGTCAGGTCGGGCTGCAGGCCGCCGCAGATCAGCCGGTGCAACTCCAGCACCACCTCGGACCCCAACTCGCGTCCGCCGCCCTGGTAGGCCTCGGTGGAGTCGGTGAAGCGGTCGCAGAGGACGATCTGTCCGTCATCGAGGGCGGGCTGAATGACCTCGGCAATGGCCTGGGCGCGGTCGGCAAACATCAGGGCCATTTCGGTCATGGGCGCCAGGCCGGTGGAGCGGGAATCCAGCAACAGCGGCCGGATGCGGTCGCCGGTGGCGGTTCCGCCGGGTTGGCGGGTGACGGCCGGATGAATGTTGCGTTTTTCCATCCAGGCGGCCAAGCGCTTGATTTGGGTGGTCTTACCGGACCCGTCCAAACCTTCGAGAGTGATAAACAGACCACGCGGCATGGGCTGAGTCTACCACCGCAACAATAAGAGCGACGAGGCTGTTACCGTTGTGTTAAAAGAAACACATTCTGACCGCTACCGGACGCAGGCAACTGCGCTCCACCGGAGTTGAAAAAACTTGAACACTCGAATCACGCAAAAACTTTCCCTCTGTGGTTTTCTCGCTGTTGCGATGCTGTGTGCAGGCCGACTTGACGCCCAGATTCTGACACTGGAAGGCCAAACCGGCGGCTTCATCACGCCCACCGCGTACGTTGTTTACACCGGAAAGAACCAGTTTTTCTCGCACCCCGCCGTGGGTTACCACCTGGTGGCCGCCAAGTCGGTGATCGGCGACCTGCACACCTTCAGCGTTGAGGAAGGATTCGCCAACCGTGCGGAAGCGGGCTATACGCGCAGCGTCCACACCGAGGGCGACAGCCCCTTGTTCAGCGGCCTGTGGCACTTCAACGGGATGAACATCTTCAACGGCAAAGTGGTGGCCGTCAAGGATGGGCAGTTCGGCAGGTTCATGCCCGGCGTCGCGGTGGGCGGCGTGGTCCGCACCGACGACCGCTTTGTGACCGGCGCGCTGGACCAGGAACTGACCGGGAAGCTCAAGTCCTATACCAACGAGGACGTGTATGTGGTGGCCACCAAGACCTGGCTCAAGCCGCCCGTGCCCTTGTTTCTGAACTTTGGCTGGAAGGCCACCAACGCTTCGATCCTGGGTCTCGGCGGGCAGTCCACGCGCTTTGGCGGACGGCTGTTCGGCGGATTGGGCATTCCGCTGCCGGGGCCGTATCATACTGCGATCGTGCCGGCGGCAGGCTTCAGCCAGCAACCGCCCACATCGAAGAATCTGGGCGCAATCCTGCTGGGCGGACGGGCGCATGTGCCCACCACCATGGATTATGCCGTGCGCGTTACGCAGAGAGACAATCCGCACTTCTCCTTCGATATTGGCGTGGGGCAAGTGGCCGGGAACATCGGCACCACGTATGTGGCCGGACTGGGCCTGGTGCCGGTAAACCTGGATGCGCGCCACGTGATCGGCGCGGGTCTGAGCCTCCGCTACTAACTGTGCAATTCAGATCAGACAGGGAAGTGAATAGTCGGCGATGATCTGGACAGGATTATGTGACTGGGTCATGGGCAGCGTCTGCACCAGCGGACGCTGCCTTTTGCTATTTGCCGTATGGCCTGGCGACCCGTTCGGACAGATTCCAGCGTTGCTTTATTTCTGTGCAACTTATGGATGCGGGCTGGGTTTCAAAGAGCATAGACTGATTGCGCAATTGCGATTCAGCTCCCATTGACGCAAAAGAACCAGGAGGTTTTCTCATGAAACTGTTCCGTTCCGCACGCTGGCTTCTGCTGGCGCTTCTTCTCTCTGTTTTTTCCGCGACTTCGTATGCCGGCGTGTTCATCAGCGTCGGATTTGCTCCGCCCGTGCTTCCGGTCTATGAACAGCCTCCGTGCCCCGAACCCGGCCTGATGTGGACGCCCGGCTACTGGGCCTACGGGGACGATGGTTATTACTGGGTTCCCGGCGCATGGGTGCCTGCGCCCTACGAGGGCGCGCTGTGGACGCCCGGCTACTGGGGCTGGTCCGACGGCCTGTTTGTGTTCCACGACGGCTACTGGGGCCCGCACGTGGGCTACTACGGCGGCGTGAACTACGGCTTCGGCTACATGGGCATCGGTTTTGTGGGCGGCATGTGGCGCGGCCACGACTTCCTCTATAACACCGCGGTCATGCGCGTGGATAATCGGTTCATTCACACCACCTATATGGACCGGGAGATCGTGAACCGCTACACGGTGGTCAACGACCGGCATGTGGCTTTCAGCGGCGGCCCTGGCGGCATCAATCATCCGGCCAGCCCCGAGGAGCGGATGGCCGCGCGGGACCAGCACATCGGCAGAACTCCGATCCAGCAGCAGCATGAGTCCGGAGCCAGGTCCGACAGAGGCTCGTATTTCAAGACCAATGGCGGCCATCCGCAGAACCCGGCTGTAAGCCGGCCTCTGGGTGGGAATATACACGCGGCGCCTGGGATGCAGCAGGCCCGGCCCGGTTCTCAGAACCAGCCTGGCACGCAGCGCCAAGTTCAGCCGCAGGCGCGTCCTGGCCTAAATCAGCAGCCGCAGGCGCGTCCCGGTCAGAATCAGACCCAGGCACAGCCTCAACAGCAGCAAAGGCCCGCGCAACAAGCGCAGCCTCAGTTGCAACAGCGGCCCGCGCAGCAGTCTCAGCCCCAGGCTCGTCCGCAGCAGCAATCCCGGCCCGCGCCGCAGGCTCAGCAGTCGCATCCCGCAGCGCAGCAACACGCCGCACCCAAGGAAGAGAAGCCCAAGGAACACTAAGGGCGAAGATGCATCCTCAACCAGCAAGGCCCACGGCAAGCCGTGGGCCTTGCTGCGTCAGGCGGTGGCCGGCTCGATGCCGGCGATCTCCACTTCCAGGCCGCCAAAATCGGGGTGGGTGTTTTCGCGGATGCGGTAGGCGAGGTCGATGAGCGAGCCCTTGACCAGCCCCAGGGCGGCCGCGCGCGCAGCCAGGTCCCAACCCACGGCGCGGATGCTGCCGCTGGACCCTGAAACCGCCGTGGGCTGGCCGGGCGCCGGTTGCTGCGCAAGCTCCAGCCGGATGTGGCGTTCCTTCATGGTGCGCGGCGGGGTCAGCAGGCGCGCTTTGCGGGCCACAAACATGGGCTCGGCATTGCCGTGGCCCAGCGGCTCCAGCTTGCGCAGCCAGCCGGCCAGAACGGGCGTAATGCGGTCCAGCGGCAGCTCGGCGTGAATGTGCAGCAGGCGCTCCGGCTCGCGGGAGGCCAAGTGCTCCTCGGCATAAAGGCGCAGGCGGCGCTTCAGCTCGGGCAGGGCATCGGCGGGCAGGGAAAAGCCCACGGCGAAGGCGTGGCCGCCAAAGCGGGTGAACAGGTCGGCGCAGCTTTCAATGGCGTTGAGCAGATGGAAGCCGTCCACGGAGCGGCCGGAGCCGCTGGCCACGCCGTCTTCCACGCTGACCACGATGGCCGGTTTGGCGGTGCGCTCGACCACGCGCGAGGCCAGGATGCCGATGACGCCGCGATGCCAGCCGTCGCCGTCGACCACCAGCAGGCGGTCGGCGGCGAGCTCCGCATCGGTGGCCAGGCGGGTTTCGATGGCGGTGAGCGCTGCGGCCTCGGTGTCGCGGCGCTCGCGGTTGAGGCGTTCCAGCTTGGCGGCCAGCTCGGCGGCGCGGGCGGGATCGCGGGTGGTGAAGAGCTCGATGACCTCGGAGGCCACGTCCATGCGGCCGGCGGCGTTGATGCGCGGGGCCAGGCGGAAGGCGACATCGAAGCCGGTGAGCTGTTTGGCGGCGGGATCGAGGGCGGCGGCGGCAAAGAGGGCGCGCAGGCCCGCGCCGACGGGCTTGCGCAGCTCGCGCAGGCCGAGGGCGGCGATGACGCGGTTTTCGCCGCTGAGCGGCACGGCGTCGGCGATGGTGGCGATGGCGGCCATCTTCAGGAAACTGGGCAGGGTCTTCTCGCGGGTGCGGGCGGGATCGCGGCGCTCGAGGACGGCCTGGGCCAGCTTCATGGCGATGGCCGCGCCGCACAGGGACTTCTCCGGGTAGGGGCAGCCGGGCTGGTTGGGATTGAGGACGGCCAGCGCGATGGGCATCGCGTCGCCGGCCGCGGGCAGATGGTGGTCGGTGATGATCAGGTCCAAACCCAAATCGCGGGCA
>CAVZNE010000093.1:0-5850 GCA_963776445.1 Terriglobales bacterium | reverse complement strand
AAACCGCACACGCACGTGCGGCCGCCGGCAAAATTCCACGCCGAAGCCGTGAAATCCGGATCAATGCCCGACGGGCACTTCCGTGTGACGGGGATCGTTCGATTTGAGCAGGAACGAAAGGAAGAACATGGCTACCGCGCCGGCGTCCAGAACCACATGGAGATCCAGGTTCGACATGGCGGCGGCCTGCTTCTGCAAAGACATGTAGATCATGGCAAATCCGGCTGCCTGGGCGCGCCCGGAAAAGCCTGAGCAAGTCAGTATGGAGGCAGAGCATTTCTCTCGAAGGCATAGAGTGGTTTTGAAAAGGCACAGCTTTAGCTGCGGCGAGTGCCGCTGTTTTGAAAAGACACGGCTTCAAAGCCTGCCCTGAGCCTGTCGAAGGGTGCCGCAAATGCTCCAGCGCCTGTTTCCGCCTCAGCTCTCGATGAAATCCCAGAAAGCGTCGGTCAGTTCCGCGCCGAGTTCGTTGAGCATGCGGCGGGCAGCGCGTTCAACCTCTTCAATAAGGCCGTGGAGGTAGTCGCGGGAGCGGGAGATGGCGACCACGCCGATGGTAGCCGACTGCCACACGACGGCCTCATCCATCTCCGCCACGGAGATGTTGAAACTCTGCTTCAACTGGTCTTTGAGCGAACGAACCACCTGACGCCTGTCCTTCAGCGACTCGGCGTGCTCGATGCGAATCTCGAGGGTCAGTTGGGCGACGGGCATGGCGCCTCGGAATTTACACGCTCAGTGTAAGGCCGAAAGCGGTTTCCGCGCAGAGAATTCTCACGCCATGCCTCAATGCGACTCTTTAATCCGCAAATTGCGCCAACTGTTCGGCGGTCGGCTTGGGTGTAAAGAAGCTGACGATGACCATGGCGGCTACGGCGGCGAACAGCGCGGGAAAGATGGCGTCGCGCTGGGCCAGGATGGGCGGGAAAATCTCCCGCACCGCCGGGAAATCCCAGGCCAGGGTGGTCACAGTGCCGGTGCCGATGGCAGCCACTGCGCCCCAGGCCGTGACCCGCTTGGAGTAGAACGCAGCCAGAACCACAGGGGTGAGCGAGGCGGAGTAAATGGTGTAGGCATAGAGCATTTTCTGCAGGATGCTTTCGGCAAACACCGCCTGATAGAGCGCCCAGCAGCCCAGCAGCACCACAGCCAGGCGCGAGACGATAAGGACCCGCTTGTTGGAGGCGCCCGGCGCCATGTAACGCACATACACGTCCTCGATCAGGTTGGTGGCCGGAGAAAACAGGTAGTTGGAGGCCGTGGAGATGACCTTGGCGAAAACCGCGCCCAGCAGCAGCGCTCCCATGACGGCGGGCAAGCCGTGACGGGCGGTGTAGGGAATGATCTCGCGGGGATGGAGGGCAACTTCGCCGGTTGGGAACAGCGCCCGGCCAAAGACGGCGATGGCCACGATCAGCGTCTCCAGCAGGATGGTGCCCAGAATCCAGCCGATCACCGAAATGCGCGCGTCCTTCTCGGACCGGGCGGAGAAGAACTTCTGGTACATGACCTGGTTGCCAAGCATGAGCAGCATGACGGGCACCAGGAACTCCAGGCCGCGAATCACGCCCATGCCCACCGATTGCTGTACATGATCGGGACTGAAGCGGTAATTGCCTAGCACTTGAAAGTACTGGGGCGGCAGCGCCGCGTGCAGCCCGGCCCATCCGCCGGCATGCAGAAACAGCATGGGGGCGGCAATGATGCAGATGACGGTGACTAGCGTGCCGATGGCCACATCCATATACGCCACCGACGACATGCCCGCCATGGCCGTGGTCAGGATCACGAACGCGGCGATCATGTAAGTGCCCAGTTCCGGGGTAATCGTGTCAGGAAAGATCAGGTGCAGCACGTCGCCGCCGCCGCGGAACTGGTAACTGGTAATGGCGGTGAAAGCGATCAGGATGGCGATGGTGCCCAGCACCCGCGCGGTCTGGTTGTAGCGAACTTCAAGCAGGTCAGGCAGCGTGAACTGGGCGAATTTGCGCGCCCGGGGAGCGATGAAGTAGATCAGCAGCAGGCCAAGCCAGCCGCCGGCGGGCTGCCAAAGGGCCGCAAAACCGTTCTTGTAGGCGTTCTCCGCCCCGGCAAACAGAGAGCCCGCGCCGATCCACGAGGTCAGCAGGGTGAGCACCAGGACCACGGCGGGAAGCGAGCGCCCAGCCACCAGGTAATCGGCCTTGGTCTTGACTTGGGAGGTGCGATAGAGCGCCACCGACAGCAGGGTGATGGCGATAACGACCAGTACGGCGACATACAGTTGAGACATGGACGGGCTTCCTCACAGCGTTTGGCTGGGTGTGGCCAGTTTACCGGATGAGGTGTGCGGGCGGAGGAAAGGTCGCGGCTCCAACTCACTCGGCGCGGGACGGAAATATCGAGTACACTGTGGGATGTAAAGGTTTGAACTGAACATTTAGCTAGAGTATTTCCCGGGTCTTTTGGGGGTAAAAGAGCGGAATGGAATTAGGCTCAAGTTGGACAAGAGCCGAATGAATACCATGAATCGCCTTACATTGATTTGGGAAACACCGCAGGTTGCACTCACTTGCCGGATTTAAGCAAGAACCCGCGGAGCCCGGCAACAATATGCTTTTAACCTCTCTGGAAATGGACCCAACAGCCTGCAACATGGGCTGAAGTGCCTGCCGCCTTGGGGATTCGTTCCCGTGGTAGCGCAGATTTTTAGAACTATGGCTGCTAACTTTCGCCCGCGGCACGCGGAGCAACCTGAGCCCGGAGCAAGGCTGTAAGGCGTCCGGAAACGTTGCATCGGTACCCGGCGACAGACGCGGCATACGGAGAAGAAAAAATGAAATCGACAAAAGCTGCCCAAGGCAGCGTAGATGTAAGTGGGCTGAGCATTCCCGACGCGGAAGAGATTATCGAAGAAGCTCTGAACGAACTGGCGTTTTCCACTGATCCCGGCCTGGCGAGCGCGCTCCGCTACCTCGCGCCGGCTGGATATCAAGCCATCGTCGAGTTATGCGGCGAAAACGGCCGCAGCAAGCGCCGCAACGCCCCGGCCGAATCCTGGTCGCCCGAAGAAGACGAGGTGCGCATCTATTTTGAGCGCATTGGCGATGCCGAACCCGCTCCGCGACCCGCCCGAAGCCCGCGCGCAATCGCCGAGCCTGCTTACGACGAGGACGAAGCCGAAGACGGCCAGGAGGCCGTGATTCCCGCCGACCTGGACGCCCGGGTGAAGGAACTGTGCGCCGCGCTGGCTGAAGCCGAACGGGGCGGACACGCCTTCATCGCACTCAAGTGGTTCCGCGACTCCTTCCTGCCGCGCAAGGCCTTCCGCTGGAATCAGCATCCCGAGTCGCGCCAGGCGGTACTCGCTGAAGCCATCCAGCGCGGCGTGGTGATCACCAGCAAAATCGCGAACCCCAAGACTCCGGCCTATCCCACCACCACCATCCGCCTCAACCGGGCCGAAGCTGGCATTCCCGAAGAGGCACAGCGCTTCCATCCCGTCACGGCCCACGGCGACTCCATTGCCGAAGCCATTGAAGAGGAACGAGGCAACCTGTGAGCTGCTACTTCTTTGAGTCCACGGCCTTCGCCAAGCTGTTTGTGCAGGAGCAAGGCACCGACGCCCTGATCCGCCTGATGGAAGCCGTCGAGGACAACCGCAAACTGATCTCTGCCTCCACGCCGCTGGAGGTCTACGCGGCTGTGCGGCGGCGCGAGCGGGCCGGCGACATCTCCACGGAAGACGCCAGCGCCGCATTGGACATTTTGCGCATGGAAGCCGCCCGCATGGTGCAGCAGCCGCTGAACCCGGCGGTGCTTGAGGCTGCTCGCCAACTGCTGGATCGCACTACCCTGCGCTGGCCCGATACCCTGCAACTGGGCGCGGCCGTTGTGGCGCGCGACATGTTCCAGGGCATGGAGATTATCTTTGTCTCCGCCTCGCAGCAGTTGCTGGAAGCCGCCAAGGCCGAGGGCTTCCACACGCTGGACCCGGCCAAGGAAGCGGTCGAGCCGGTGGCGCACGAAGAAGCAGAATAAGCGAGTCCCGCATTTCGAAAACGAGATGCGGGGCTCCCTATTCTGAACTCCGTCTACCGTCGATTTTTCCGCTTGGCGTCGATCTTTACCCAATACTGAAAAGCGTCGGCGTAGAGTTCGCCGTCGAGATCGGCTGCGCGCTGCTGGATGCGTGCCTGGGCATCGCGGATAGCCTGGTTGTAAACCGCCGGCCCCACTTCTTCCAGAAAGTAATTGAGCAGCAAACCCGCGGGCAGGTCGCCGAGGGGCTCTGGCATATTCTCATCGAAATAGCGCTGCAGCGAGGCAATCGCGTCGGCGCGAACCTGTTTGTTGAGTTCGATCTTGGTCGTCATTTCAGTGGATTCCCTGCCGGGCTCAGCGAGCCGGACTCATTGTCCCTGGCGGAAGCGGTTGGCCTGTTCGAACTCGTCGCGCAGGGCCGTGGTGCGCAGGTTTTCGCGCAGATGGGCGAGGCGCTGCTCCAGGGCGAAGAGAGTGGCCTGCACGGCTTCCGTGTTGGTGTAGGCAATGTCGCGCCACATAGAGTAGGGACTGGCGCCGAGGCGCGTCATCTCGCGCAGGGCGCGGCCGCCCACATCTTTCAGCTCGGGCGCGTCTCCCACTTCTTCCTCAAGCAATGCGCTGAGCGCCGTGGCCAGAAACTGCGGCAGATGGCTGACCCAAGCCACCAGTTCATCGTGTCGCGCGGGATCGAGATCGAGGGTTTTGGAGCCCATGGCGGCAACCCACTCCCGCCAGCCTTTTACCAGTTCGGCGGAATGCGTTGATCGCTGCGCATCCGGATCGTCCGTAAACAGCCACACCGCGCCTTGAAACAAGGTTGCATCGCCCAGGGCCGCGCCGCCGCGCTCTTTGCCCGCCATGGGATGGCCGGGAAGAAACGCAGCGCGATCGGGTGCGTTGAAGAGGCGGCTGGCGGAAGCGCAAATTTGCGCCTTGGTGCTGCCTACGTCGGTAACCAGATGCTCGGAGCCGAGGAGGGGAGCCAGCTTCTCCATGAAGTCGAGCGTGGCGTAAATAGGGACAGCCAGCAGAACCACCTGGCTCTCACGCGCGGCCTGCAAGGGGTCTGCCGCGATGGAGTCGATGGCGCCTGCGGCCAGCGCAAGGTGCGCGCCTTCCGCGCCCCGGTTCCAGCCGACAATGGAGCCGCGAAAACCAGCCGCGCGCAACGCCAGGCCCACCGATGTGCCCAACAGGCCCGTCCCAAGAATTGCGATGCGTTCGATCATGCAGCCCTCTCGGGTCCAATTGTACTGAAAGTGCAGCGGAGTTCGCGGTGTTGGCGGAGTTAGCGGAGCTAGCAAAGGCCAGCACCGCTCACACGTGCGCTGCGCGTCTAACTCCGCAAACTCCGCTCTCGCTGACCGCTACAGCGTCCGCCCCACGGCCTGGGCGACGACGCGCAAATCGACCATGAGCTTTTCAAACTGATCAAAGTAGAGCGTCTGCGCTGCGTCGGAGGCGGCCTTGTCGGCGTTGGGGTGAATCTCCACCAGGATGGCGTCCGCGCCCGCGGCCACAGCGGCCTTGGCCATGGGAGGCACCATGTCGCGGCGGCCCGTGCCGTGCGAGGGGTCGCCCACGATGGGCAGGTGAGAGAGCTTGTGCACCACGGGAATAGCGGAGATGTCCATGGTGTTGCGGGTCGCAGTCTTGTAGGTGCGGATGCCGCGCTCGCACAGAATTACATCGTAGTTGCCGCCCGACATGATGTACTCGCTGGACAGCAGCAGTTCCTCGATGGTGGCGGGAATGCCGCGCTTCAGCAGCACCGGCTTGCGAATCTGGCCCAGTTCGCGCAGCAGATCGAAGTTCTGCATATTG
>CAVZNE010000092.1:0-4842 GCA_963776445.1 Terriglobales bacterium | reverse complement strand
GGAACTGAACTCCATGCCCACCGCACCCGCGCCAATGACGATCAGCGACTTGGGAACCTGCTCTATGGCCAGGATTTCAATGTTGGTGAGGATGCGGTCGTCCGGCTCAAGGCCGGGCAGCATTTTGGCCTCGGAGCCGGTGGCCAGGATGACGTTTTTCGCCTTGACCTGGCTGACTTCGTCGGCGGCGTTGGCCACATCGACGGTATGTACGCCCTGCAGCGCGGGGCCGGTCAGGCGGCCATAGCCCTCAAAGCGGGCGATCTTGTGCTTCTTCATCAGGAAGTCGAGGCCCTTGGTGTGCTTGACGATGATGGCGTTCTTGCGCTTGAGCACCGCGGCCCAGTTGAGCGTGGGCGCGCCGATGCCCTCGATGCCAAAGTCGGCTGCGTGCTTCAAGTGGTCCCAAATTTCGGCGTTGAACAGCAGCGCCTTGGTGGGGATGCAACCCACATGCAGGCAGGTGCCGCCCAGCTTGTCGGTCTTCTCGATCAATGCAACCTTCAGGCCGTACTCCGCCGCGCGAATGGCCGCCGTGTAACCGGCAGGGCCGCCGCCAACAATCGCCACATCGAAAATCGTTTCTGCTTTTGTCTCTGCCAAAGGGAAGCTCCGTTCCGGGCGCGCCGCGTAAGTCAACGAGCGCCGCATCCACTGTTCAGTTTAAATGGATGCGCGGAGGGCTCACTTCGCTTCCGTTTGAGTGCTGGGCCGGGTGCGGACGGAGTGGCTACAGATTGGCTTGAACCAGCTCCATGGCCGCGCGCACGGTTTCTGGCTCGTCGCCGAAGCTCTCCATCCAGTGCACCTCCGGCTCGCGGCGGAACCAGGTCAACTGCCGCTTGGCATAGTTGCGATGGCCCTGCTGGGCGGCTGCCACTGCTTCGGGAAGACTCTGTTCGCTGCGAATTACGGCCTGCGCCTGCCGGTAGCCCAGCGAATCCAGGGCCTGAACCGGCCCAAAGCGAGCCAGCAGGCCGCGCGTTTCCTCCACCAGCCCCGCCGCAAACATGGCGGCGGCGCGCTGGTTGAGCCGGGCATAGAGCAACTGCCGCGGCGGAGTGAGCCCGATGCGCAACAGCCGAAAGCCGGTGAGCGGGTCGCGGGCGGCATTCTGGTTGCCCAGCACCTCCGACATGGGCTTGCGCCCGGCCAGGCAAACCTCAATGGCGCGAATCAGCTTGGGCGTGTCGTTGGGGTGGATGCGTTCAGCAGAGGCCGGGTCAAGGCGAACAAGAATCCGGTGCAGCCAGGCGACGCCGTGGCGCAGGCGGCTCTGTTCCAGGCGCGCCCGCAGTGCGTGCTGGCGCTCCGGCCCGGCAAAAAGGCCCTCGGTAAGCGCGCGCAGATAGAGGCCGGTTCCGCCGGTCACAATGGGCCGATGGCCGCGACCGGCAATGTCCTGAAGAGCCGCCCGCGCCTGGCGGCTGTACTCGCCCGCCGTGAAAAGCTGGTCGGGGTCGGCCACGTCGATGAGGTGATGCGGCAGGCGCGCCTGCTCTTCGGGACTCGGCTTGGCTGAGCCAAGATCCATGCCGCGATAGACGGCCACCGAGTCGCAACTGACAATTTCGCCGCCAAAGCGCTCGCCCAACGCCAGCGAAAGCGATGTTTTGCCGCTGCCCGTGGGGCCCAGAATCAGGACGGCCAGCGGGTCGGCTTGCGGAGGGTTTGTGTTGAGATGTATCAGGGCCGCCACCATCCCTGGGGAAAAATCCACTGGGGGTTGGTGTGGAACAGAGCCCACGCCAGAATGGCCGCAGCCACCAGCACCAGCCCGAAGGTCCGGTTGCGTCGGAAGGCGCGCGTCTGCCGCTCGCGCCTGGCGTTCTCGGCCGCTTGCTGGCTGTAGGGCTTGATGCGCGTTTGCACCATGCTGCGCTACCTCCCCACGGGAAGGGCGTGAGGAATTTCTTGCAGGCCAAGCCGGAGTGAGTCGATTAGATTCTCTGGCAATACGGCAGTGGGTCTGGTCCAAGCGAAGAGGACCTCGGCAGCCAGAGAAACCAATACGGACCATTCATCTAGAGTCCTGGTTCTTTTGTAATCCTGTTGTTCATCCACAGGCGGTACTACCTCGCCGGTTGTACTCAGATAGTGAATCCATGTTTCAACGTTGCGCTTTGGAATAAGCCTCGCGATGGAGTCATGTTCTCGGCTGACAGGAGGCTGTCCGGCGCTAGCAAGCTCTTCATCCAAAGCGTTTAGGCGCTCTTGCACAGTTAGGATATCCGCATCCTGCATGACAAACATGCCGGTGCCTGCCCGCGCCAGCCTTGCCCTGCATTTTCTCGCTTGCCGCACAAAGTTCTCGCGCACCCATTGCTCAGCGCTTCCGCGGCCTGAAGGAGACAACTCAAAAATCATCTGGTGAGGCCGGACTCCAGCGCGAACCAGAAATCTATAAATCAGTTGTTTCTGGCGTTGATCCTCCGCCAGTATGAAGATCTGCGACGGGCTACTCATTCTCCCAGCCCCGTGCAATCAACTCCGATGGCTGCAAGAGGCCGTCCGGATCAGTTTTGAACTTCTCTGTCCGGACATGTCCGTTTTCCTCCCGGAAGAAGCGTAGGCCGTATTCCTGAGCCCACTGATTCAGAATCTCCGGGTGGTGGGAGATGAGGATGAGTTGGCCTTTGTGGTCATCCACAGCTTGTTCGGCTGCTAACAGCCACGGCTGGATTTCGCGCAACGAAACATAGTTGTCCGGTTCATCCAGAAATACTGTATCCCCCTTTGCGATCAGCGAGTGCAGGATCATATAAAGAGCAACGAGCTGCCGCTGGCCATCCGAAAGTTCCGAAAGTGAGTACGCAATCTTCTTCTTTCCCGCTTGGTGGAAGTTGGCCCGCAAAATACGGCTACTCGTTCCCACTTGATCTAACTGCAATGAGATAAATCCATCCAGGACCTCACCGAGTGAACTGATGGTTGCCAAGTTCGCTCCCGGATCGGCTTGAACGAGGTGGCGATACCAATCTGCCAGATTCTCGAGTTCGTCCTCAGGAAGAGTGTCCTCTCCCTCTGCCGTATCTGCCATCGCATCGGGGTATGCGTCGATGCGGAGACAATGAACATGCTCGATCCATCCCAAAAAACGATCCACAGAAACATTGCTCAATCGGGCAAGATAGAGTGACGAGTTCGTCATCTTCCAAGGCAGAGTAGACTGCACATCGGAACTGCCGCCAAAGAAATGAATCATTCCATCTACTTGCTCGAAGACGAGATCTCCGGCAACCCTCAAACTCTCGGAATGAACTTTCGAAACAGGCGAGTCCTGGGAGAAGTGACTCTCAACACGATATATATAATTCTTCCCGTCGAGCAGAGCCTCTATTTCGAATACCTGCTTGGGGAGAGCAAGCCATCGGGTGCGCGTCGTATCGAGGAAAGGGTTTTCGATGCCGTGCAGAAAATGCTTCAGAGATCGTACAGCATCCAGCAGCGACGACTTGCCGCTGCCGTTGGCCCCCAACAGCAGTTGCTTTCGCTCTGGCTTGTACTCGAAGTTGACGAAGCAGCGGAAGTTGTCGATATAAATGCGTTTCAGCATGGCAGGATTATACGTCGAATACGGTTTGTCGAACTTCCGGTTTGACTTCCCACCCCGCATTGCGGAGGATTAACTTTCACGAGCTTTGGCTTGGCCAAGGCGATGGGAGTGGTGCGATGAAAGTCCTGATCTTGGGTTCGGGAGGCCGCGAGCATGCGCTGGCCTGGGCGGTAAAGCGCAGTGAGCGGGTGACTGAGGTAGTGTGCGCGCCAGGTAACGGCGGCATTGCGCAGATTGCGCGCTGCGTTCCCGTCGATCTGAAAGACGTGGATGCCATGGTGCGCCTGGCCGAGGCCGAACAGCCGGACCTGACCATTGTCGGGCCGGAAGTGCCGCTTTCGCTGGGCATTGTGGACGCCATGCAGGAGCACGGCCTGCGCGTGTTTGGCCCCACCCGCGCCGCGGCCATGCTGGAAAGCAGCAAGGGCTTTGCCAAGCGCTTTTTGCAGCGGCACCAGATTCCCACCGCCAACTACGCCATCTGCAACAGCGTGGCGGAGCTGGAAAAGGCCATCGAGATCTTCCATGCGCCCATGGTGATCAAGGCCGACGGATTGGCCGCCGGCAAGGGCGTCATCATCTGCCAGTCGCGCCGCATTGCCATGGAGGCCGCGCAGGACCTGTTCAATGGCAAGCTGCTGGGCGAGGTCGCGCAGCAGGTCATCGTGGAGGAGTTCCTGCAAGGGGATGAGATCAGCTTCCTCTGCCTGAGCGACGGCAAGCACGTGACGCCGCTGGCTCCGGCGCAGGACCACAAGTGCATCGGCGAAGGCGATACCGGCCCCAACACCGGCGGCATGGGTGTCTACTCCACCGACGAAATGCTCGAGCCGGGCATGAAGGAATGGATTCTGCGCCACATTGCCCTACCCACGGTGCGCGGCATGGCGGAGGAGGATACTCCGTTTGTCGGGGTGCTTTACTGCGGGCTGATGATGACCGCGCGCGGTCCCCAGGTGCTGGAGTTCAATGCCCGCTTCGGCGATCCCGAGACCCAGGCCATCCTGCTGCGGCTGGAAAGCGATCTGGTTGAAACTCTTGAGGCCTGCATCGACGGCCGGCTCTCCGGGACCGAGATGCGCTGGGCGTCGGGCGCAGCAGCCTGCGTGGTGGCCAGTTCCGCAGGGTATCCCGGCGCTTACCAGACAGGCTTCCCCATCACCGGCCTGGAGGAAGCCGCCCGGGTTCCGGGAGTGCAGGTTTTCCACTCCGGTTCTGCACTTGTGGATAACCAGTTGGTAACCGCCGGAGGCCGCGTGCTGGGCGTTACTGCCGCGCGCCCGGCC
>CAVZNE010000091.1:0-5100 GCA_963776445.1 Terriglobales bacterium | reverse complement strand
CATGCGGCCAGCGGCGCATGACGGCTTTCACAAAGGCCTCGATAAAGTCGTCGTACTCCTTGCCGCGAACCCGATGGTTCTCCCAGCCGATATAGATCGGATCGTTGAGCAGGGCTTCGTTGTCGGTGCCCACGTCGAGCAGAATGGGCAGGCAATGCTCGGGCGGAATGCCGGCCAGAGCCGTGTAGAGCGCCATTTTGCCGATGGGAATGCCCATGCCGCCGGCGCCCTGATCGCCCAGCCCGAGAATGCGTTCGCCGTCGCTGACCACGATGCAGCGCACGTCGTCGTAGCGCGGGTCGGCCAGGATTTGGTCGATGCGGTGCCGGTCGGGATAGCTGATGAACAGGCCGCGCGGCCGACGCCAAATCTCGCTGAAGCGCTGGCAGCCCTCGCCCACCGCGGGCGTGTAAACAATGGGCAGCAACTCCTCGGTGTGGTGCTCGATGAGCGAGTAGAACAGCGTCTCATTGGTGTCTTGCAGGTCGCGCATCAGGTTGTACTTGCCAAAGCTGGTGTCGCGATTGTCCAGAGCCTTCTTGCGGCGGTCGCGCTGCTCTTCCAGGGTGCCGATGTGCGGCGGCAGCAAACCGTGCAGCGCGAACTCGTCGCGTTCTTCTTCCGTGAAGGCAGTGCCCTTGTTGAGCCGTGGATTGAGCAGCAGGTCGTATCCCGTAAGGGAAGTACGAACCACGGAATGGTTGGTCTGCTGGGGCTTTTCTGCGCTCACGTCGGTGTTCTCCTTGAGGGCGGCTTGCGGATTCAGGGTAGCGCGCGGACCAGGGAGGCGTGCTCGCCCACCCTGGCCGCAAAAAATGCGGCCAGGGTGGGGAGTCCAGTCGTATGCGCTTGCTGAAAACTCCGCTGCTACTCTTCGATGATTGCCAGGTCCCAGGGAGCCAGGGTCAATTCCGCGGCCTTGGCGACCGGCTTGCCGTCGAGCAAATTCGTCCCGGCGGCATAAGCGTAGTTTACCTTGACCTCGGCGGCGGAGTAGTTGAAGTAGTAGTGCAGGCGCTTGCCCAGGCGGTTGACGCCGTGCTGCACATGAACGGCGGCGGGCAACTGCTGGTCCGCGCCCGTGAGGCCGATCTTCTCCGCAACTCCCCGCAGCAGAGCGGTTTGCAGCACGTTCGAGAGATAGGTTCCCTCATACAGCAGCGTGCCTGCGCCGAACTCATTCTCCGTGATGGCCGGCCATTTTCCAAAGAAGGGATGGTCGTAGAAGGCCAGCGCCTTGGCGTGCTCGGGCATCAGGAATTCCGACCAATGCGAGACCTGATTCGCTGCGCCCACTTTGTAGGGATCGCCCTTGAGCGCCAGCGGATGCTCCAGGCTGGAAAACTCCTGGTAGCTGATGCCGGCGGCCTCGCGCAACGGCCCCGGGGCACGCACCCAGCGCACCGCGGAGTTCTCGTTGGCGAATCCGCTCTTGAAGCTCATCACCACGTGGCCGCCGTTCTTCACATAGTCCGCAATCCGCTGCAGCAGTGCATCGTCCGCAATGTAGAGCGGCGGCACAATCAGCAGCTTGTAGGCGGAAAAATCCGTCGTCGGCGGGAACACAAAGTCCGCGCCGATGTTCAGGTCGTAAAGCGCCTTGTGCATCTGTTGCAGCACCGAGAGATAGCCGTCGGGCTCTCCCGTCCAACTGCCTGTTGGCACGCCGCCGCCATAGGGCATAAAGCTGATGGCGTTGGCAGAATCGCGGCTATAGAGAATGGCCACCTGGTTGTGCACCTTCAGGCCGACCAACTGCGGGCCAATCTTCTGGATCTCGTGGGCGGTGCGACTTACCTCGGCGTAGGCGCGGTTAGGCTCCAGATCGTGCGAAAGAACGCCCTTCCAATAAGTCTCCTGGCCCCCGGCAATGGATGCCCAGTGCCAGTACTCAACCATGTTTGCGCCGCTGGCCAGATAGGTGTAGACGTCTTCGCGCAACTGCCCGTCGTAGGGCGGATACTGGCCGCCCGAGGTCCAGCCGATGGTCTGCCCGTTGGTCTCGGTCACCAGGAAATTCGCGCGCTTCAGCGAGCGTGCAAAGTCCGACTGCAGCGCCTGGAACGAGCCGTCGTAGTGGTCCTGCGTGCCGTGATAAATGTTGTTGGCCACGATATCCAGGCCCTGGGCAACGGCTTCCTCATTCACGTCGCGCTTCATCATGCCGCCGTAATCGGTGGTCACAAACTGGCTGGCCCCGGCGCACTCGCGCACCAGCGCAGCCTGCCAATGCAGAAAGTCGGTAACCCGCATCTGGCTCCAGCGGGTCCACTCCAACTTATAGCCAGTTGAGATAGTTCCATCGCGCCGTGGCAGGTCTTCCCAGGTGTGCAGGTTCTCTCCCCAGTAGTTCAGGAACCAGGCTTTGCTCAGCGCCTCCGGAGAGCCGAACTTCTTTTCCAGATGATGCTGAAAGCCGATAAAAACATCGTCGTTGCCGGCGTCATAGCTGCCGGTTTCGTTGTCCAACTGCCAGCCGATGACGGTGGGATTGTCCTTGTAGTGGGCCACGATATGGCGGATCAGCCGCTCGGCATAAAAGCGGTAGGCGGGCGCGTCGGTATCCATGTTCTGGCGCATGCCGTAGGTGCTGCGCGCAGCCTTGCCGCCGAACATGCCGCCGGGAATGCGGTCGGCCAAAATCTCCGGATGCTGGCGGGCCATCCAGGCAGGCAGCGAATACGTGGGCGTGCCCAGAATCACCTTGATGCCAGCCTTGCCCATGGCGTCGACAATGCGGTCCATCCAGGCATAGTCGAAGTGGCCGTCCTCGGGCTCCCACAGGCTCCAGGTCGACTCACCCATGCGCACCACGCTCAGGCCGGCGGCCTTCATCAGGGCCACATCCTTGTCCAGCCGCTCGGCCTGGTCGCCGGGCATGTACTCGTTGTAATAGGCCGCGCCGTACAGCACGGTGGGAAAATCCAGCGCCGCCGCGGCGGGTGTTTTAGCGCCGGTCTGCTGGGCGTTGGCCGCGACTCCAGCGAACAGAAGGATGATGGTCAGGAGTCTGAGTAAGCGTTTGCCTGCGTGCCGCATCGATTGATCCTCTTTCTGAACCGGAGTGCCCAGTTCAAGCAGAAGGACCATGAGAACACTTTTACTCGAAGGTGAGCAACACCATCTCGGGATGGGTGCCGACGCGCATGGGCGGTCCCCAGGTGCCCGCTCCGCTTGAGGTGTAAACCTGCAGCGCGCCGAATACCTGCAATCCGTAGGTGAACTTGCCGAAGGCGCGGCGCGTGATCCACGTGAAGGGGAAGACCTGGCCGCCATGGGTGTGGCCGGAGAGCTGCAAGCTGACCCCGGCCTGTTCCACGATGGGCAGCCGGTTGGGTACATGGTTGAGCAGAATGCTGGCCTGGCCGTGGTTGGGGCACAGCGCCTGCAAGGTGGCGCGCAGGCGAATGGGAGCGGCGCCGCCGAAGGGCACGCCGAGGATGTGCAGCCCGTCGACGGTGACCAGTTCATTGTTCAAAACGCGGATGCCGGCTCCGGCCATGGCGTCGGAGTAGCGCGCCGCGTCGCCGAACTCCTCGTGGTTGCCGGTGGTGAAGAAGAAGCCGAAGGGCGGGGCAATCTTGAGCAGAGGAGCGGCCAGTTGGTGCGAATCGGCCAGGCTGCCGTCGAAGATGTCGCCGGGCAGGAAGACGATATCGGGCTGCAGAAGCGCGGCGGCTGCGGCAATGCGTCGGCTGAACCGGACGCCGTTGATATAGCCCAGATGCAGGTCGCTGAGCACCAGGGCCGTGCGGCCGCGCCAGGTTTCGGGCAGGCCGCGGAGCTTGACTCCGACGCGCCGCACGCGAATCCAGCGGGCATTCAGCAGACCATAGATGCCGGCGGCCACGGCCAGGGAGAACAGAACCGCGGCGATCAGTGGGCGATGCGCGGCCGCGTCAGGGGCCAGTGGAGAAAGACGCAGAGCGTACCAGACCAGCCAGCAGAGGCAGGCGGAAAGGAAGAAGAAGTTCAGCAGGCCCAGCCAGACGGCGGCGATCTTGTAGAGTGTGGCTACCAGCGGATTCGAGAAGCGGAAGCCGAGCACGGCGGCGGTGACGAAGCTGAAGGCCAGCACCAACAGAACAGCCCGCAGTGCCAGGTCGGCGACCGGGCCAGAACTGCCCCAGAAGGCGAACCATGTGTGATAGAGAAACCAATGGGCAAGCAGCAGAATGCCTTGCACGCAGACGATGCCCACTACTGGCCAAACTTTCAAACGAGGTTCTCCTTGTATTGATGATCGCATAACAGCGGTGAGGGATCAGGGCGTCGGGCCGCGCCCGGGCTGTGAGATGGAGTCAGCTCCTGCGTGAAACAATAACGGTCATGGCTGATTTGCAAAACGACGCGCTTGGCATCTACATTTCGATCCCTTTTTGCCGCTCCAAGTGTACTTATTGCAACTTCGCCTCCGGGGTCTATCCGGCCAGCGAACATGCCCATTACATCGATCGCCTGATTGAAGACCTGGCCTTAACCGGCGAGTGGGCCGCGCAGATGGGCGTTGACCTGCCGCGCCGGGTGGACTCGGTTTACCTGGGCGGAGGCACCCCCAGCCTGCTGGCGCCGGCGCTGCTGGCGCGGCTGTTCGGCGCGCTGCGGAACAGGTTTGATTTTGATCCGGACGCGGAAATCACCATGGAGTGCGCGCCCGGCCAGATTGCGGGCGAAACCCTTGCGGCGCTGGTAGCTGCAGGCGTGAACCGCGTCAGCCTCGGCGTGCAGTCCTTCATCGACAAAGAGGCGCAAAGCAGCGGGCGGCTACACAGCCGGGCCATCGTTCTCGAGGACCTGCGCCGTCTGCGCGCGGCGGGCATCTCCAACATCAACGTGGACCTCATTGCAGGCCTCGCCGGGCAGACCTTCGCTTCCTGGCAGGAATCGCTCGATGTGCTCAAGGCCGCGGGCGTTCCCCACGCCAGCGTGTACATGCTGGAAGTCGACGAGGATTCGCGGCTGGCCGGGAGATGCTGGCAGGGGGCGCGCGCTACCACGCCGGGCTGGTTCCCAGCGACGACGCCATTGCCGCGATGTACACGACGGCGATCGAAACGCTGGACCGGCCGGGCCGCGGACGGCTCACCCAGTATGAGGCGC
>CAVZNE010000090.1:0-12700 GCA_963776445.1 Terriglobales bacterium | reverse complement strand
CGCTGGTCCGAGAGCCGCAAGAAGCCCGCCTTGCGCAACATGTGAGTGGACGAGATTCACTTGGGCAAGAAGCAAAAGTTCATCACCGTGGTGAGCAATGTGGATGCCGCCGAGCCCGTGTGGTTCGGACAAGACCGGAAGAAGGATACCCTCGATGAGTTCTTTGCGAAGCGGCTGAGTCCCTTTCAGCGCGGCGCGGTTCAAGCGGCCTGCGTGGATATGTGGGCCCCGTTCCGGCAGAGTATCGAGCCGTGGTTGCCCAAGTGCCGCATCATCTACGACAAGTGCCACATCATGCAGCACGCCAATGCGGCCGTGGATGAGGTGCGGCGGGCCGAGTTCTTTCGCAAGGGAGGCGCAGCACGTGCGGTGGTGAAGGGCAAACGCTGGCTGCTGCTGACGCGCTGGGTGAATCTGAACACGAAGAAGAAGCAGCAACTCAACGCTCTGTTTGCGCTGAACCGGCGCGTGAGGAAGGCGTATCTGCTCAAGGAAAGTCTGGACCGGCTGTGGAGCTACAGATATGAAGGAGCGATGTTGCGCTACATGAACAGTTGGATCGATCAACTGCGCTGGCAGCGATTAAAGCCCATGGAGAAGCTGGCGAATATGCTGGTCAATCACCTGGAGGGAATCCTGAACTACTGCCGGACCAAGGTCAAGCTGGGCGTGGTGGAGGCGCTCAACGGCAATATCAAAGCCCTGTTACGCCGCGGACGCGGATACCGCAACCTCAACTACCTGCTGCTCAAAGCACAACGGATGGCCGCCACGAGGACCGAATTCGTCGCTTTTCAAAAAGCCGCGTAAAACGCACACTCTCCCAGTTTCTTGCCAAGAGCCGGGAATACTGGCCCGACCCGCCGGCGATGAACAAGCAGCTTCATGGCATGGGCTTTGAAACCATGATCAGTGTCTGGCCGCGCTTTGTGCCCGGTGACCGGTTCTACGACACGCTGCGCAAGAACAACTGGTTCATCCACACGGCCGACGGCACGCCCATCGACGGGTTGCCTTACGACCGCGCCGGTTCCGACATCGACACCACCAACCCCGCGGCTGCCCAGTGGTACTGGAACACCATCCGCGACCACATCGTCAGCAAGGGTTTCGACTCTTTGTGGGCCGATGAAACCGAGCCCGATCTTCCTCCCCAAGGCTCCTACTACCATATTGGTCCCGGCACGGAGTTCTTCAACGTCTATCCGCTCTTCCACACTGCGGCGCTCTACAACGGCTTCCGCAAAGACGAGCCGGACCGGCGCGCGCTGATTCTCTCTCGCGACGCTTTTACGGGAGCGCAGCGTAATGGAACCATCTTCTGGTCCTCCGACATCTATCCCACCTGGGATACGCTGAAGCGCCAGATCCCCACCGGGCTTGACGTTGCGGCCTCGGGAATCGCGTACTGGTGCAACGACACCGGCGGCTGGCAGTATCTGCCCTCGGAACACCATCCGGCCCACCCGCCGCTGCTCGATCCCTCCGATGCCCGCGCCAACGTGGGCAGATACGACGACTATCCGGAGCTCTACACCCGCTGGTTCGAGTACGCCACATTCGAGCCCATCTTCCGCACGCATGGCAGCCGCCTGGCCAACGAGGTGTGGTCGTATGGCAAACAGGCCGAGCCGATCCTGGAGAAGTATCTGCGCCTGCGCTACCAACTGATGCCCTACATTTATTCGCTGGGCTACCAGACCTGGCTGACCGGCGCACCCTACATGCGCGCGCTGTTCATGGACTTCCCCAACGATCCAAAAGTCTCCGACTTGCGCGACGAGTACATGTTTGGACCGGCCTTTCTGGTTGCGCCTGTCACCGACCAGGGCGCGACCAGCCGCGAGGTTTATCTGCCGGCCGGAACCGATTGGTACAACTTCTGGACCAACGAGCGCGTTAAGGGAGGCCAGTCGGTGACTGTCGCGGCTCCTATCGACAGCATTCCGCTATTCGTGCGCGCCGGCTCGATCGTTCCGCTCGGAGCTCCGGTCGAAAGCACTCATCAACTGCAGGCGATAGCGAAGGTGAGAGTCTATCCCGGCGCCGACGGCAGCTTCACGCTCTTCTCCGACGACGGCACGACTTACGCCTATGAGAAAGGCGCAGGCTCCATTACCCGGCTCCATTGGGACGATGCCAGGCACATGCTCACCCACGAGGGCGCCCCCAGTTGGAGCCCACCCGACAACGCAATTGTTGAAATTGCCGGTCATTGATTTAGAGCGATTCCAGAATCGTTATGCCCCGTTTACCTGGTGCAGGGGCGTCGCTCGCTGAGGCTCGCACCGACTTGAGTGGATGGGGTCTGAGGTACACCATTCTGGAATCGCTATAAACGCTACCCGTTGGCCTGCCCGAGTTGTACCGGCGAAATGCCTGAGCAGGCGACGGATAAAAGACAGGACTCTTTGCAGACTGTTTAAAAGCAGCGCGCTAGCACCACCGGATCACTCCGACAAAAACGCCAGTGACTGCAACTGTGTGATTTCAAAAGCCTTGCGGCAGCGGATGTTGGTGCAGGCCAGCTTGTCGTCGCGGCGCACCATGTAGGACTGAGCCTTGGCGAACCGCGCGCGATCGCGCTCATCGGCTCCGCGGGGCAGTTGCGCGCGCTTGCGTCGCACCACCCAGGTGACCTTGTACTCGCCCGTCTGCCCGCATTTGGGGCAAACCAGGTTGTGTGTCCGCTGTTCCGTGGTCTCGTTGAAAAACTCTCGCTCTTCCATTGCTTTTGCAGCCCCCGATTTCTATCGCCCCAGCGACGAGAACCTGTCGCCAAAGGCGCCGGCTCTTCCGCTCCGGCTGAATTTATTCCATACTATTCCTCACCATGGCGAAACGCAGACCAGGAAAGTTTTCCGTGACCAAGGCGGTGAAGGCCAACGCCCGCGAGCGCGTCGGCCAGCCCAAGCCTTCGCGTGTGGTCCAGACCGAACCGCGCACCGGCCGCGATGTCAAACACAAGCCCCAGTTGGAAGAGATCATTCGGATGGAGGATTAGCAATGGCCAAAGCAGTTGGCGTCGGCGGCATCTTTTTGAAGGCGCGGGACCCCAAAGCCCTCAGCGCCTGGTATGCCACTCACCTGGGCATTGCGGAGGAAGGCGGCGCGCTGTCCTTCGACGGGCCGGAGTCGGCCGGAATGACCGTTTTTTCCCATTTTCCCCTCGATACAACCTACTTTGGCGAGGGAGAGCAACAATCCATGGTGAACTTCCGGGTCGACGATCTGGACCAGTTATTGGTTCAATTGGCCGCGGCTGGCGTGCGCATCGATCCCAAGCGCGACGACGCCCCCTATGGGCGGTTTGCCTGGATCTGGGACCCGGAAGGCAACCGGGTCGAACTGTGGGAGCCGCCCGCCGCGGGCTGAGCCCTGCCTGGAGCCTCTGTAAGACAGTAAGACGCCGCGTAAGACAATTTTGGCCGAAACCCGGCCGCGTCTTACAGCGTCTTACGTTTGTCTTACGGGCGTCTTACAGGCGTAAGACAGCCGTCTAACGGGCCGCGCCAGCCGTAGGACAACCAACTCGTCCAATCAGCCCGGCATCCTACCTACAGGTAGCCCCTGCCTCCGCAGTCCTGCCTTCTCCACCGCGTGACCCGGGTCACATCCCTTTCCCGGTGTCCCGGCTACGGTGATACTGTTGTGCGCGCTGTCTGCCGCGGTGGCCGGCGGCGCCTGCAAGGAGGAATTGCAATGAAGAACCTTTCCTTGCGCATCTGGATCGTCCTGGCGATGCTCGCTCTGGCGCCAGGCGCTTTGATTGCCCAGACAGCCGGTCAGGGCATTATGTTCGGAACCTGGAAGCTCAACGTCGGCAAGAGCGACTTCGGCGCCGGATTCAAACTCATGGCCATGTCCATCAAGGTAACTTCCGATACGCCGGAACTTATCCAGTTCTCGGTGGATGAAACCACCGGAAACGGCTTCAATGTCTCGTATAGCTTCAAGGGTGCGGCCGACAGCAAAGAGTATCCGATCGTGGGCAGCTCCAGCGTCTACTCCTACACCGAGGAGCCGGGTGTGGTGCACGAGACGCAGAAAGACAGCGACGGCACCATCACCAAGGGCGACTTTACGGTAACCGAAATCACCGCGCCCGCTCCCAAAAGCTCGACAGCGACCAAAGGCGTCAAAGCTGTCGTGCGGCCCGGCGTCAAAAGCACGGTGGGCACCTGGCTTTATACCATCACCAATCCGGATGGCTCGGTGGTGAAGCAGAAGCTGGTCTTCGACCTCGTATCCTAAGGAACCTCCGAATAAGCGCCTGATTCAAGAAAACCGTCCCGCAGGGGCTAAAGCCGCGCCCTTTCAAAGAAGGACTTATTCAGGGCTTCCGTAACTCGCTTCGCAGGGTAAAAAACGGCATCCGCCTCTCTGGCCGATGCCGTTCTTTGTATGCGCGACTAACTCGGCAAAGCTGAACCGAGGGCGATTTTTCTGTTCGGATAGAGGAAGAAGCTTTCCCTCAGGGGCTAAAGCCCAGCTGATTATGCGGTCTTTGCGGCACGGCCGAAGCTGTGCCCTTTCAAAACCACTTTACTCCTGCGAGAGAAATGCTCTAACTTGTAACATCCCCACTTACTAGCGCTGCACGCTGTAGGGTCCGGGAAGCGCCGGCTTGACAGTCGCCTCAGGCTTGGTTGCCGCCTCGGGCTTGGCATCCGCTTCCGGCGTGTTCGCGACCGCGGTTCTGTTGGAGTAAATGCGGAACTGCACCACCAGGTCCAGCATCACCGGCACCGGCTTGCCGTCCTTCATGGCGGGCGCAAAGCTGGCCTTGCGAATCGCTTCCACGGCGTTCTCGTCCAGCCCAAAGCCGATGGGCCGCCCCACGGCAATCTCTCCCGGCTTGCCGTCGGCGCCGATCACGGTGTGGTACAGCGCCATTCCGGCTACCGCATTGGCCTGCGCATACTCGTTGGACTCTGGCTCAAAGGTCGATAGCAGCCGCGCCTTCTTGTCCACAGTATTCTGGCGCAGCACCGCCGGGTCCTTGGGCCGGTAATCGGTTTTGGCGGCCACGGCCTGGTAGTACAGCTTCCAAAAGTCGGGCATCGAGGCCATCAGCCGCTCGTCGAATCCCTGCGCAAAAATGTGGTCCAGCGCCTCTTTTAATACTTTGGCCGCGTGCGCCGGGCTGGTGGTGCGCGTAATACTGCCCGGATCGGCCGGCCGCTCCTCCGCCGGCGCGGCGGCAATCTCCGCCTGCGTCTGTTCGGCCTCGCTCAACTCCGGCTGTGCGACTGGCTGGATCGACGAGTCCGCTGCGGGCCCTTTCTTGTTCCACGCCCCGGCTTTTTCCTTCTTGTCTTTATCCTTGTCCTTCTTCTTTTTGGGCGTCACCACCAGCTCGCGGTCAATCGTGATCTTCAGCACCTTCTTTTTCGGCGTGATCTTCACCCGGTCCAGCGCCTTGGTCGGATCTTCATAGGGCAGCGCGCCCAAAAAGTGCAGCCCATAGCGCGCACCGGTCAGCTCCACCTTGTGCTTGGTCAGGCGCACCTTGTCGATCTGGACGGCGCTCAGCGTGTAAGAGCCCTGCGGCGAGTGGCCGCTCAGCACGCCATGCTCGTTGAAGCTGAGGGTGTTGTCCAGGTAGCCGCCGCGCAGATAGAGCGGCTTGCCCACCAAGAGCTGTTTCAGCTCTTCTTCGGTAATGGACCCCGTCTCGGGCGCTTCGGCCTTCGGCTTCGCCCTTGCCGCCGGAGTTTGCGCCGCCTCTGGCGCTGCGGCTGCCGGCGGAGATGCCGCTTCCTTAGCCGGTTGGGCCGGACCTGTCTGCGGTTCCTGTTGTGTGGCCTGCGGAGCGGCTTCTGCGGCAAAAGGCTGAGCGGGAGCCACCTGCTGTGCTTGCGCAGACGAACCTATCGCCAGCGCGACGCAGCAGGCCATGCCGCCAAGTTGCGCCACGGCCTTGGCCCTCAATCGAAAGCAATTTATAGATAGAAGCATTGGGTACCTTTGCCGCCACTCTAACAGGATTTTGTTACTCCGGTGCATGCAATCTCACTCCGGCTTGCCGCCCCGGTTCCCGTCCATCTCCGGATGTCGAAACCGCCACAGGATTCGCCGGAAAAGGCCAAGCATGCGCCGCAGGTCCCGATCCGCCGGAGCCACCCGCCGCAGCAGCAGCCGTAGATCGTGGCGGTTCGCCCCCTGCATCGAGTGCGGCGAGTAGCCCGCACCCCGCATCGTCTCTTCCACCAGCCCGGCCAGCAGATCCAGATCGCCCGAAGCCGCGGAAACCTCTTTTTCGGAGCTGGGCACGGGCTGGCTGGTCAGGGTTTCAGCGAGGACAGAAACTCCAGCAGCGCCGTCCCTCGCTTCCCCTCCAGCCGCAGAAGAACTCAGCCCTGTAACAGGATGCTGCCCTGTAACAGGACGCTGCCCTGTAACAGGACGCTGCCCTGTAACAGGACGCTGCTCTGTAACAGGGCACGACTTCAGTCGTGCCGTAGAGGCCGCAAAACCATCCTGGGCTTTAGCCCCTGCGGCTTGCATTTCAGCGCATCCGCCCGCATCCGCCCGCGTCGCCACCTCATACAGGCACACGGCCACCGCCTGTCCCAGATTCATCGAGGGCTGCCGATCATCCGTTGGAATCACCACCAGCACCTGGCAATACGACAGGTCCTCACGGCTCAGCCCGTGGTTTTCCGGGCCAAACACCACGGCCACCCGCCCGCCGCGCCGCAGCTCCCGCTCCACCAGCGGAGCCAGGTCCGGCAACTGCACCACCGGCTGCTCCGGCTTGCGATAGGTCAGGCTTCCGGTGCCCACCACCAGCGTGCACTGCGCCACGGCCTCGGCCAGAGTCGCGGACTCTTTTGCGTCCTGAAGCAGCTCCGGAGCTCCGACAGCCGACCGCGCCTCGCGCCAATTGGGCGCAAATGGATCCACCACGGCCAGCCGCCGAAAGCCGAAGTTGGCCATGGCCCGCGCCGCCGCTCCTATATTGAGCGGGTTGCGCGGCGAAACCAGCACCACGTCCATGCGTTCGGATTGGTTTTCTGTGAGCAAGCCCTCATTGTAGAACCGCGCCGCCCGGCAAATCGCTCGGGGCCCTCGAACCTCTGAGAAGAACTCGGCCCTGCCGCAGGTGAAGTTGGCCCCACCGCAGGTGGTTTACAGTGGAGGCACAACCATGAACGCCTTCAAGCTCAAGCCAACTCACGCACCGGTCAAAACCTATTACGACACGCTGCACAAGTTCGGCGCTGCCCGGTTCGACAACGAGGGCAACATCCGCCGCGCCTTCGAGGAGCTGCTCGGCAAGTGCGCCCGCCCCTTCGAGTGGTTCGTCGTCGCCGAATACCAGATCGCCCGACCGGGAAAAAGCCCGCTGCGTGTGGATGCGGCCGTCCTCGACGCCTTCAACCTGCCGCGCGGCTACTGGGAAGCCAAAGACAGCAAAGACGATCTCCGCGCCGAAGTGAACAAAAAGTTCGCCGCCGGCTACCCGCAAACCAACATCCTCTTCCAGACCCCGGCGCGCGCCATCCTCGTGCAGGACGGGCGCATCGTCTCAGACGAGGACATCACCGACCCGGAAAAGCTGGTCGAGGTCTTGCGGCTCTTCTTTGAGTGGCAGCAGCCGCAGCTCAAGGACTGGGAGCAGGCGGTGCGCGAGTTTGCCGACCGCATTCCTGAAATCGCCAAGGGCGCTCTGGCGCTCATTGCTGCCGAACGCAAAAGCAATCCGGCCTTTGTTGAGCGCTTCACCGCCTTTGCCGAACTGTGCCGCGAGTCCATCAATCCCGGCCTCAAAGACGACGCTGTCGAAGAGATGCTCGTCCAGCATCTGCTCACCGAGCGCATCTTCCGGCGCATCTTCGACAATCCGGAGTTCACCCGCCGCAACGTCATTGCCGCCGAAATCGAAAAGGTCATCGACTCGCTCACCAAGCGCCACTTCAGCCGCGACAGCTTCCTCCAGGACCTTGACAAGTTCTACAAGGCCATTGAAGAGACCGCGGCCATGGCCACCAGCTACGCAGAAAAACAGGGCTTCCTCAACAAGGTCTACGAAAAGTTCTTCCAGGGCTTCAACAAGAAAGAGGCAGACACCCACGGCATCGTCTATACGCCGCAGCCGATTGTGGACTTCATGGTGCGCAGCGTGGAAGAAGTGCTGAAGGCGGAGTTTGGCCGCAGCCTCAGCGACAAGGGCGTACATATTCTGGACCCGTTCGTGGGCACGGGCAACTTCATTACCCGCGTGATGAAAGAGATCAGGACCAGCAGCCTGCCGCACAAGTACAAGGAAGAGCTGCACTGCAACGAGATCATGCTGCTGCCCTATTACATCGCCAGCATGAACATCGAACACGCGTATCTGGAGCGGGTAGGCGAGTACGAACCATTCGAAGGCATTTGTCTGGTGGATACGTTTGAACTGGCGGAGCCGAGGCAAGCCGGTTTCGAGTTCATGTCCGAAGGCAACACTGCACGCATCCGGCGGCAGAAGAAAGCTCCTATCTTTGTGGTGATGGGCAACCCGCCTTACAACATGGGGCAGGCGAATGAGAACGATCAGAACAAGAACCGCAAGTATAAACACATGGATGCTCGGGTGCAGGAAACCTACACCAAGGCATCCAGTGCAACACTACTTAGTAAGTTAAGCGACCCTTACGTAAAGGCCTTCCGGTTGGCAAGCGACCGCATCCGGGCGGGCGGTGTGGTGGCTTTTGTAAGCAATAACAGCTTCGTGGACCAGATTGCCTTTGACGGGATGCGGAAGTGCCTTGGGCAGGATTTCGACAAGATTTACGTGGTAGACCTTGGTGGAAATGTGCGCAAGAATCCAAAACTATCGGGGACCACCCATAATGTCTTTGGAATTCAGGTCGGCGTCGCGATCACGATACTGGTCAAGAAGACAGATCACAGCGCAGATACGAAAGCGCAAATCTATTATGCCTCTGTTGGGGAGGATTGGAAGAAACAGCAGAAATACGATCAACTCGATTCTTGGAAGGAACTGCGGGAAGCTTCTTGGCTTGAGCTGAAACCAGACGCAGGGAACAACTGGCTCACCGAAGGCCAGCGAAGTGAGTATGGGACATTGATGCTGCTTGGTGACAAAGACAGCAAGTTTAGTCCAAACCCATCCACTATTTTTCGTCTCTTTAGCCTTGGTTTGGCAACGAACCGCGATACCTGGGTTTATAGCTTCAACGAGAGCGAACTGGAGACCAATGTAAATCGTACGATAAAGGCTTATACGAGACGGATGGATGAGCTTCTTGCGATGGTAAAGGTCATCAGGACGCTTCCTTCCGGGGAAATCATCCATGACGGGGATGATCGTGAATTGAAATGGACAGATAAGCTAGTCGAGGCGCTCAAGGCCCAGGAGCCTTTGACCCTTGATCCAAATCGGGTAACCGTCGCAGCCTATAGGCCATTCGTAAAGAAGTTTGTTTATTTTGACAGTCTATTGAACCAGCGTCAGTACCAGCAGCACAGGATCTTCCCGCGTCGATCATCCGAGAATCTCTCCATTTGTGTCAACGATATTGGTTATAGGTCGCCTCTCACTGCTCTTGCTGTAAATTCAATCCCTGACCTGCATATCGGCGCAGGCAGCGATGGATTTCAGACCTTTCCTTTCTACACCTACGACGAAGACGGCACGAATCGGCAAGAAAACATCACCGATTGGGCGCTGGCGGAATTTCGCAGCCATTACGGGGACTCCTCGATCTCCAAGTGGGACATCTTCCACTACACCTATGGCTTGCTGCATCACCCCGAGTACCGCACGCGGTATGCGGCCAACCTGAAGCGGGAGTTGCCGCGGATTCCAAAGGCGCCCGCGTTCCGGCGGTTTGCGGAGATCGGCGCGGCGCTGATGGCGCTGCACATCGGCTATGAAACCCAGCCAGAATACCCGCTCCAGCGCACCGAGACCGGGCAGTTGAACTGGCGCGTCGAGAAGATGACCCTGTCGAAGGACAAGACGCAGCTCAAAGTCAACGAGTTCCTGACCCTCAGCGGCATTCCGCCCCAGGCGCAGGACTACCGCCTGGGCAACCGCAGCGCGCTGGAGTGGGTGGTGGACCAGTACCGCGTCTCCACTGACAGCCGCTCGGGGATTGTCAACGATCCGAACCGCGCCGACGATCCTGAATATATAGTTCGGCTCATCGGCCAGGTGGTGACCGTCTCCGCAGAGACCGTCCGCCTGGTGAACCAACTGGCCGCCCTCTCCATCGATCAGGCGTAAGCCGCGCTCGCACTCTGCGCTTCCGCAGGGAGCGATTGAAAGCAGCCCACAGTGGAGCACAGCGCAACTACCAGAGGACCGGCCTGCATGCGACCGCCGAAGAAGCCGGCGCGTGGCTCTCCAATGCAGCGCCGTCCTGCGGCCTATTCCGAAACAAATTGCGCGATGCGCTCGGCGACCAGGGCGGGAGCGAGGCGCATGGCCATGTGGTCTTGTCCGTGGAGTGTGGAGACGACCACGTGGGGCAGGGTCTGCTGGAGGGCGCGAGTGGTGGCCTGGAATGGATCTTCCGGGCTATTGCTGCCGCGGAGCAGCAGGGTGGGCGTGGAGAAGTGGCGGAAGGCGGACAGATCGTTTCCGAGCGCGTCCATGACTTCCAACTCACGGGTCCAACTGGTGACCAAGCCGCGCATGTGGGCCCAGGCCCGGGAAGAGCGGGTTGCGGCGACCACCGATTCGGGCAGGCCGATGAAGCGCTCCATGCCGACGGCCAGGGCCAGGTCAAGATCACCGGTGGCAAGGGCCTGCTTGAAGGGGATCATGTTGTCTCCGGCGACCAGGCGGCCGATGGGATAGGGCGGCTCGTAAAGCACCAGGCGGCGCACGGAGACGAGGGTTGCTCCGCCCAGGGCGCAGGCGGCTCCGAAGGAATGGCCGACCAGGCAGGCGTCTGCGCCCGCGTAGGCAAGAACGGCGGCGACGTCCTCGTACTCATTCTGGATGGAATAGACGGGAGTGACGTTGCGGCTGTGGCCGCGGCCGCGCCGGTCCATGAGGATGCAGGTGTAGTTTGCGGAGAGGATGCGGGCGACTTTTGCCCAATCGCGGTGGTTGGAGATGCTGCCGTGGACAAAGACGAGAGCGGGGCCGCTGCCGACCTGGAAGAAACCAATGGGCGTGCCGTCTTTCGATAGGGCAGACCCCTCAACCACTGCGAGATGGGTGCTTTGGCTGGCTGTCGTTGTCATGATCTTCTTTTATGGTAATCACTTTGCGCGGTCGCGCGCTAACCGGAGAGGGTGCATGGAGGTGGGTTAGAGCCGGGAAAATGTCTCAGCGCGGCCCTTCGGGGCGCGAATAGCTTAATTGGGGTGCTTTCCCCGGGTTGCGCTTCGCTCCACCCGGGGCTATTTTCACATCTTCCCTCCGGGAAGAATGGGGTTGATGCTCCAGAACGGCGCTCAAATAACTCCAGATTCTTGAGGAACTATCGAGCACGTCGGGGCGTATCAGGCAGGAGAGCGCGAGCGCGGCTCTGCGCGGAAAGGTGAGTTATGAAGCGGATTACGATTGCTGTTCTGTTCGGCCTGATTGCCGGGGCGATATGCGCAAGCGGGGCATTTTATGGCGGAATGCTGAAGATTTCGACTGTCACTTTGGTGTGGGTTTTGCTGAACAGGGCGGTGATGGGTTTTGCGATTGGCGTGTCGGGGCTGAAACTGCGCTGGGCCTGGAACGGCATCGTCATGGGGCTGGCGGTGGGGTCGGTTTTTTCGTATTTTCTTTTTATGACGAACGGACCGGGACCGCTGCCGGTGATCAATTTTCTGGTCAACGGGCTGTTCGGGTTGATGATTGAGTTTTTCACGACCGTTGTTTTCAAGCAGCCGGCGTTTGCGCTGGTGAAGGCTAGTTAGCAACTGCTTCGGCACAGTTTCCGGACAACAAGAAAGAGCGCCCTTCAAACCTGATCGCGATGCAAATGCGGTCAGGGTTGGAGGGCGCTCCTGTGTGTGGGTGGCTGCCGGTTCCGGCTATTCGTCGGTGGGGCGCAGGTGGCGGGCGATGGCCCACTTGAGCTCGTCGATGCCCTCGCCGGTGACGGCGGAGATGGCGTGGAACTCGAGCTTGCGGCGCTTGACGTGGGTGGTGAGTTTCTTGAGCTTGTCCGGGTTGGCGGAGTCGATTTTGGTAGCCACGACGATCATGGTCTTGCTGGCCAGGGGATGAATGGGCATGGCCGAGAGGTCTTCGTCGCTGGAGAAGCCGCCGGACTCTTTTTTGACGGCGACGGTGGAGAAGCTGGCCAGTTCCTTGTTGATGACCTTGAAGTCCTCAACGGGGTCGGGACGGCCAAATTATTTCATAACCCCAGCTTGAGCGGGAGAAGTTGTGATTCACTTCTGCCATTCTTTCATCGCTAGAGCGATAAACCATGATCAATCGAATCTCAGCTGTTCCCGAGCGATTACGCCCGCAATTCGCTTCTCGGCATGACGATTTTCGGTTACGTCGTCAAGGATGATCGTGCGGCCCAGCTGCGCAGTTATACACTCCGCAAATCTTCGATATAGTAATGTCAAAAAATACCATCCCAAAGTTGGGAAGGTTTAAATCTATTTCGTCGCGCTTGACCGATGCTTGAGTAGCAATCGCTTGAAGTTCGGGCCATGCGGCGAACGCCTAATCGGAAAACTTACCAATCAAAGATTTTGGATCCCTGCCAAAATAGTATTAAAC